>JAFLUJ010000290.1 GCA_022511485.1 Oscillospiraceae bacterium
TAAATAGTCGTAGTCATAGTAGTAAGCCGCGGAGGATCATATTCCATAAATTGTCTTGAACTGTTTTCATCGCATCCTGAGAGGAGCAATACAGCCGCTGTTAAAATATAAAAATATTTTTTCATGATATTATCTCCTCAATGCCGATGAAAGTTTTCCCTGTTTGGATCACGACCTGTACTGACACATCATATATTGTATCACATTACCGCGCTTTTTTCAAGTGCTGAAAATCAATTTTCCGCAGCTTTCAGCTTGCAGGAAACTGCTTCAGATGCCGTACCTGCAGTATATCTGCCGTTTGACCCTTTAAGAGCCGTCACTTTGAATTTATACTCGTTTCCTGCTGTAAGACCTGTGACTGTACACTTTGTGCTTTTTACGCTTTTGTATAACTCATACTTACCGGATACCGGATTATACATATAGACCCTGTATCCGGCTGCTCCATTCACCGCGTCCCACTCAAGAAGGACTTTGTTCGTGCCCTTCTTTGCCTTTACATTTGCAGGTGCGGGAAGCTTTTTGGAGGATACCGCAGTAACACCATACATATAACTGATCCCGTTTTCCGAAGCATATCTTTCAGCATCCGAGCCGCTTGCTGCAACAAGTGTTATCGGCTCCTGAGCAGTACTTTTGCTTGAATCATCAATGTACAGCTTTTTCTGACCGTCAGCAACAACAAATCCCCTTTTGCCGTCCTTTTCTTTGCTTCCGTACATATATCCGAAAATATGCTCACCGTCAAGCTTTGTCACTGCCGGTACAGATACTACCGTAAGAGAGCCGCAATTAAGAAAAGCTCCGCTGTATATAACGGAAAGATCGGCAGGAAGCTCAGCCTGACTGAGTGAGGTACAGTTCATAAAGGCGTATTCCCCTATCATATCCAGCTTTGCACTTGTATCTGAAAAGCTCAGGATCTTAAGGGAAGAGCATCCATAAAATGCCCGGTAGCCTATTCCTCCGCTGCCGTCCTCGCGTCCCACGTCTCCGCCGAAGGTCACTCTTTCCAGAGCTGTACATCCGTTGAAGGCGTTTTCTCCTATGCCGTCGATGCTTCCTTCAAATGTCACAGTTTTAAGAGATGTGCAGTCCTTGAAAGCATTTTTATCCACCCAGTACCAACAGGTTTTGGGTATCGTCACGCTTGTAATGGAGGTATTTTTGCTGAAAGCATTTTCTCCTATCCAGACCACATCAGATGGTATAACAATGCTCCCTCCGCTGCCGTTATATCCGGAAATATATTTGTCGCCGTCTGTATCAGTTGCAATGATAAATCCATTTTCTTCTGCATATACTCTGGCATCTGTTCCGGTATTTTGTATTCCTGCAATGAAACAGAATGACATTGCAGCAGCTATAACTGCACCGAAAAGTCTGCTTGCTTTCATAATACTTCCTCCGACAATAAAAATTAATACTATATATAATGATACAACATTTTCAGCAAAAAATCAACCGGTATTTAATGATAAATCGTAATTTGCGCGGGTGAGATACATCATAATTTATAAGCCTACGACGGATGGATGATTTTTATTG
>JAFLUJ010000291.1 GCA_022511485.1 Oscillospiraceae bacterium
AAGCCATTGCAAGGCTCACATTTCGCATTAGTTTCTGTTTTACCTGTGCCGCCGCAGTCCTCACACTTTGTGAAACAGTCGCTCATATCAAAAGCGCTTTGGTTAAAGCTGAGCGTACCGTCGTTATTATCAAATACCTCTACCTTATAGCCAAGGATAGAATCCGTGCAAACAACAGCCGTTATCCTTGTTCAAAACTACATATTTTCCGGTATAAACACCATCTGCATAGAGCTTAACCGTGATTTCGCCCGGACGCAAGCCGTCGCGGTCATCATCGTCATCCCATTCTTTCAGAACATGCATATATTTTGTGTAAATACCGACTTTTGTATAGCTGTAATGGATATAGTCATGGTTTTGGCGACCGCCGCTGAGCAGCTGCATACAATCCATGTATATATCATTAAATGCGTGGGCATTTTTGCTGTGGTCGCGTCCGTCGGTATCGTTACCTGCTTTGTCCTTGAAATAATCGGGATGTTCGTTATCAAGGTCATGCGGCGCATGCATATAAAGATAAATTTTCAGAGTATCTTCCGGGTAAAGTAAGAACTGACTGCCGTCTTCACGGCTGCTCAAATCAATAGCAACAGCCGGTACTTCTGACAAGCCGCCGGCCGGTACTTTTGTTGACCAAACGTCTGTATCCGCTTTTATTTTGGTAATGATGCTCTCTTTTTCATCTTCCCTATAATACTGAGAAAGATCAAGATTTTCTACGGCGCTGTAATACACAACAGGTTTAGCACCGGCTCTGACAGCGTCAGACAAATCTATGGATTCAAGAGTACCGCGCACTGTCTCTCGCCGTAATCAGAAACGGCATTGGCGATATTTTCCGAGAAGCCTCTGATTTCCGCAGTAAGAATATTGAGCGGTAATATCTGAGAAACCATTACCAAACATATCACTACTGCTGCCAATTTTTTATTTGCTTTTTACAATCAATTCATATTTTCTGCTATATATTTATGCAATTGTTATATTTAGTGTTTGGTGTGATTGAATAATATATTGATTTATCTGAAAAATAGTGCTATACTGATGCAAAATATACATCTCTATGGAAAGGATGCAGACCTTCGGCTTTTTCTCAAATTGAAACCGACGGTATTCGCGGTAAATGTTTTATGAAAAAAATTGCAGTATTGATTATATCCGTTATTATGTTGGTTACGTTTGCCTCTTGTAATAAACTTGAGGGGATCTTTTCCGGTTCGATCGACCCGACAAATTGTCAGCTAAGCGAGTTTGATGATGAACTGATTACATATTTGTGTATGAATGGCTATGATTCTTCCGATTTTATTATATCCCCCACCGCTTTGCGTGCTGCTTTGTGCCTTGCCGCGGCAGGCTCTCAAGCCAATACTCGCACAGAGCTTGTCAGTGCCGCAGGTTTTACGAGTATGGATGCAATGGATTCATGGTATGCCGGGCTGAAAAAAGCCGAAAAGACCTTTGAAAGAAAAACTTCGCATAATAATGCATATTCTTTGGCAAATTCCG
>JAFLUJ010000292.1 GCA_022511485.1 Oscillospiraceae bacterium
GAGCTGGGCTCAGCTCGACCAGCTATACAATTTTGCGCACAGCGCAAAATTGAAAGACTTCTTCACTAAATTATGATTTATACGCCACTTTACCTGGTCTTGACAGTCCCATAAATTATCTGATATAATTAATTAGCAGTTATAAATATGACTTCATACGAAAATAATAATACTAAAACAAAGGAAGTGCAGCAAATTGTCCAACGCGGTATTTACCCCGGAAATGAAAGAAACTCATACAATACTTATCCCGGATATGCTGCCTATACATTTCGGACTTATCATGGAGATCTTCAGGAACAACGGATACAAAATGGAGCTGCTCAGGACCTCCACGAGAAATGTTGTTGACGAGGGACTGAAAAATGTCCATAACGATACCTGTTATCCTGCTCTGCTCGTTATAGGTCAGTTTATAGACGCACTGAAAAGCGGAAAATATGATGTAAACAAAACGGCTCTGCTAATTTCCCAGACGGGAGGCGGCTGTCGTGCTTCAAACTATATCCATTTGCTCAGAAAGGCTCTGGACGCGGATTATCCACAGATACCGGTGCTGTCCCTGAATTTCAGCGGTCTTGAAAAGGACAGCGGCTTTAAGATCACCGCCGGGATGTTCCTGCAAATGCTTTACGCCGTCCTGTACGGAGACCTGCTGATGAGCCTCTACAACACCTGCCGGGCATATGAGATCCGCAAGGGGGACAGCAGGGAAGTCCTTGAAAAGTGGCAGAAAAAAATTGCAGAGCTTTTCCGAAAGGGAGGCTATCGCAAAACAAAAAAATTATACAGGGAGATCCTTAATGATTTTTCCGCCA
This sequence comes from Oscillospiraceae bacterium, assembly GCA_022511485.1. Taxonomy (GTDB): domain Bacteria; phylum Bacillota; class Clostridia; order Oscillospirales; family Ruminococcaceae; genus RGIG8773. The sequence continues at coordinate 819 of JAFLUJ010000292.1, forward strand.
TAGAACGCAGCAAGGACAAGAAAATTCGTGTTGGTATTGTGGGGGAGATATATGTAAAATACTCCCCACTTGCAAACAATCATCTGGAGGATTTTCTTATCTCCGAGGGCTGCGAGCCGGTAGTTCCTGCGTTTCTGGATTTCTGTCTCTACTGTGCAGTCAACACTGTCAACGACGGAAAGATATATAATTTCAGCAATAACACCACCAAAATTTTTGGCATCGCATACAAGCTTATCTATCATATGCAGAAGCAGATGATAGCAATAGTGAAGGAGCATGGCGAGTTTGACCCTCCCCATAATTTTGAGGAGCTTCGTCACTATGCGGACTTGTATATGCATCAGGGAGTAAAAATGGGAGAAGGCTGGCTTATTCCCGCTGAAATGGCTGCTCTTGCTCACGGAGGGGTGGAGAACATCATTTGTACCCAGCCTTTCGGCTGTCTGCCAAATCATATCGTGGCAAAGGGAATGTCCCGCGTTATAAAGGAGGCTTTCCCCAAGGCTAACATCGTAGCCGTTGACTACGATCCCGGAGCTACAAGGGTCAATCAGGAAAACCGCATCAAGCTCATGCTTGCAAATGCAAAGAAACAGGTATAGTAAATTATCATTTGGTGTACTGTATATGTGCTTCTATCGGGGGAGACCCTTTTGAAAAAGGGTCATCCCCCGAACCCCCTC
>JAFLUJ010000178.1 GCA_022511485.1 Oscillospiraceae bacterium
CTTAAATTTATGGAGGTAAAAACATTCCATCACACTTTAATAATCGGTGAAACAGTAAACGACAGTACCTATGTATGCAAATACTTTTCCGAAGCTGTACCTGCTCTGCTTAAGCTTATTGTAGTCGGTATCCTTACAATGCTTATGCTTTATACCATGACCGTCCTTATAACAGTGTGCTGCGGAAGCATATTCGAGGCAATAACATATACCATACTGGTCAATGCGGTTATCCCCGGCACTATCATTCTTATGCTGTATAACGTTTATAATAATCTCTATGGTGTCAGCTTTCAGTCATCCATTCTTGCTCCTTTGACCTTTACTTCCGTAGTGGGAGGATTCTACTACCTTGAAATATGGATAGCACAATCATTTGAGTACACCGGATTATTGCAGCCATGGCTGTGGGCGGCATTGTTCATTCTTATGACCGCAATTTACGGAGCAGCAGCGTTTTTCCTTTACAAAAAACGCCGTGCGGAGCAGGTCTCAAAGCCATTCGTCTTCAAGCTTGCTTATTATATCATAATAACAGGCGCAATATTCTGTATCTATTCCATATATTACGTAACCGAAACAAGCATGGTATCCATGGTGATCGTTACCGCTGTATGCTACATGATTTTTGAAACTGTGACAAACAGGGGATTCAGACGCTTCTGGCTGAGCATAATAAAATACATCGCCACCATCCTTGCTGCTGTGGGAATTGTATATGTGGGACACACCTCCGAGGGCTTCGGAGCAGTCCAGAAGATACCTTCTCTGTCGTCGGTATCATCGGTATCGTTAAGCTACAGCGGATTTTACGGAGATTTCCAGATGGGAAGCTGCGAGTTTATTGACCCGGAAAATATACAGACGATAATAGACGCTCACAGCGCACTTCTGAAAAATTACAATGAACAGAAGCCGAATTATCCCGGCGGATATAAACAAATGAATGAATATTACGGCGGACGATTCAACATAGACACAGCCACATCCGATAATTCTATCTATATAGATTACAAGCTGAAAAGCGGAAAAGTAATAGAAAGACATTATTCCTTACTTAACTGGGAGGCTGCGGAAATACTCAGCAAAATAGACCTTACCGATGAGTACAGAACCCAGAAGGCTGAAAATTACAAGAAAAAAATACTTTCCGTTTCAGCTGACATAGCCTCCGAACTTGACAATGACAACGATCGCGTATATGCCAGCTCCGTAAGAGGCTGTTATGTGTCCAATGTAACGCTTGCTTACAGCGGTGAGGAGATCTCTCCTACAGTTCTTTACCGCAGAGGCTTCTTTGAACAGCTTGCAGAGGCATACTCAAATGATATTATGTCTATTAACGAAGAAAATTATTATCACTCTAATTTGAAAAATCTTTATTACCTGCACATAAACTCGTTTATAAGAGGCACCTCCTACGTTCTTGATGTTCCTGAATCATTTTCAAATACCCTCGGAGTACTTGAACGCTTCGGCTTTGAGATACCCAGAGTTGAAGATTTTTCCGATGATGAGCTGTGTCAGCGTCTGATAAATACAATGGCAAGCGGTAATCTGAATCTCTTTGACGAAAACCAGTGGCGTGATCTGAGAAACGTTCCTCAGGGAGAGCTTCTTCACAGCGCTTACGGACGGTACGCATTTACTCCGGAAGATGAAGTCAGGGTATTTCTGTATGAAGCTGACGGAAATATCTGTGATCTTATCCGTGCAGCAGAACCCAGGAATATTATCAGCAGCGGCTGTTATACTATTAAGGTATTTAGCGTTACCGGTGTGATACCTCCGGAGCTTACTGCACTGGCACAGACTGCTGCAAGCAAAGCGACCGGAAGGGACTATGCTGCCGAGAGCAAATACAGTGAGATCGCGAATTGGGATTAGCAAGGCTGAGCCTTGACCCATTCCGTTAGTTACTCTTTTCGGAACGGGTCAAGTACGACACGGAAATTTAGAATTTCTGTACCGTTACAAGTTTATATTGGCTGAGCCTCGACCCTTACCGTTGCATACTGTATCGGTAAAGGGTAAAATACGACACGGGAGTATAATAACTTCCGTGTCGTTACAAGTATAATGACGGATAACAGGACGCGGAAAGCATAAACCCCGCGGGAAAGGAAATCCCTATGAAGAAAGTATTTTCCACAGCAGCAGCATTGCTTGCCGCAGCGGCTTTGTTTGCGGGATGCAAGGACAATGAAAAACTTGTTGACGACAAAGGAAACGGCGAGGGAACATCAGCCACTGAGAGCATGAACGACACCATGTCAACAGGCTCTGAGAGCTATTCAGATGCCGAATCATCGGAAACCGGAGACGTTGACGGCGATGGTTTCCTTGAGGAATTCGGAACTGATGTAAATGATATTGTAGACGACGTCGTAACAGGCGCTGAGGATATTGTAAGCGATGTCCTTGACGTCGGAGACGGAAGATAGTGTGCTGTAAAATCTTCGATTTTACAGCTGCGAGTTTTGTGCTTTTTGGACAGCATACTCAATAAATTGAGCGCCCAAAATTTTGCTGTGCAAAACCGCAAGACAAATATTGTTTGTCATAAACGTCGCGAAATAAGTGATGCTTTTTACAATAGCATTATCAAAATGGGCTGATTCACTGGTAAATATCAGTGAATCAGCCCATAACTTATTTATTGTGTAATGACGCTTTAATTAGCAACAGCTGCGGCAATATGACCCATCCATTTCTCAATGATCTCGTTGCATCTGTCAATGTCACTGGATTCCACTGCCGATTTAAGATCGTTGAAATATTCCTCCTGCTCGCCGGAATAGCTGAACTTGGACATCTCGTCCATAGCGTCCTCTATTTCAAGGGTGTCAAATTCGGCAAGAGCGTGCTGCATTTTTTCCAGCATACGCTGTACAGCATTATGCTTTTCGTCCTCGCCCATTTCCATTATGCTTGTGCCCCATTCTTCTATGATCCTGTTGCAGGTCTCAAAATCAGTGTTCATAGCAGCTTCCTTGAGCTTTTCAAAACGACTGAGCTGATCGTCTGTAAATTTGAAGCTCTCCATTGCTTCAAGCGCTTCCTCTATCTGGAGGGTATCAAAATTATCCAGAGCCACCTGCATCTGTTCAAGCATACGCAGAAGATCCTCTGTCTCCTGAGGTTTCTCCTCTTCCACCTCAGCACATTCAGGGAAGTATGGTGCAAGTATGTCCTTGAATTTAAGGTACTCGGAAAGCATCCTGTCGGTCTTTTCATTTATGAGGTCGATGTCGCCGTCGTTTCCTGCTTTCTCCATTTCAGCAGCAAGACTGGATACCAGATTTGCTCCGATCTGCTTGGAGGTACTTTTCAGTGAGTGTACCTCTATAGTGTAATCCCTCCAGCGGCCTGCCTCCTTATGATCAAGTATTGTCTTATGCTTCTTCTCAATAGCGCAGAAATACTCCTTAAGCACAGTCCGGAAAAGCTTTTCGTTGCCCAGAAGCTTTAACGCCTGCTGAGTATCCAGCTCCTTGATCTTCATTATGCTGTCAGGTTCATGCGAACCGGAGGAATACTGAGGAATATCCTGTACCGAACCCCTGGACGCATCGCTCTTGTCAATAGGAGTGATCTTCTCCTTGGGAAGCCACTTTCTCAGCTTGGAAACAATATCCTTTATCTCAATAGGCTTTGCAACAAAATCGTTCATGCCTTCCTCAATGAACATCTCCTTTGCACCGCCAACAGCGTTTGCAGTCAGAGCGATGATAGGAACATTCTGGTACTCCGGCATGAGACGTCTGATAATGTGAGTTGCCTCGATACCGTCTACCTCAGGCATCATGTGATCCATAAAGATAAGGTCAAACTTGGTGTCGTGTATCTTTTCGATAGCCTCTGCCGCACTGGAAGCAACCTCGATCTGCATACTCAGAGGTTCAAGCAGACCCTTTGCAACAGTAAGGTTTACCGTATTGTCATCAACAACAAGTATGTGAGCGTCGGGAGCCACAAAGGTGAAGGTCTCTGCTTCACTGCCGCTGTCTCCTCCCATGTCAACATCGGTTATGCCCAATGCATTGTACAGGCTGAGGGAATATACAGGCTTGCTGATGACCCGGACGTTTGACATATCTATAGGCTCCATATTGTCGTACTCATTCAGCACCAGACTGTATACATCAGGGTGGGTGTCAAGATACTGCTGTATAGACTGAGTAAAGAATGCCTTGTCCACAATGATAAAGTCAGTGGTCAGATCCTCCAGAGAGCCGTTCTCCGAAAGGTCGATGTAGTCAGCGCCGATACGCTTCAGATCCTTTATCAGCTGATTATACACATATTTATTTTCCACAAGGACTGCAACAGCAAGAGGCTTGTCAAGGACAGGCACTGCACTGGAATCGTTTATGATCTTCTGAGGAAGCTCAAAGAAGAACTTTGTTCCCTTTTCATATTCGCTCTCTACCGAGATCTTTCCATGCATGAGGTGCAGCAGCTGCTGGGATATGGCAAGACCCAATCCTGTACCCTCAATGTTTCGGTTACGCTTGCTGTCCACCTGCTGGAAGGAATTGAACAGCTTCTTCATATCGTTCTTCTTTATACCGATACCGGTATCACATATTGCCACCTTGATAATGACCGTATCCTCATTCTGACGCTCCCCGCTCATTTCAAGGCGCACCTCGCCGTGATTCGTGAATTTTACCGCATTGGTAAGCAGATTAAGGATTATCTGGTGTATTCTTATATTGTCGCCGTAAAGATTCTGAGGAAGATCGGGAGCAATGTCCATAATAAATTCAATATCCTTGTCTCCTATACGGCTGTTTACGATACCGGTCAGATCGTTTACAAGTGACAATGGCTCGTATTCCACCTCAACAATATCCATCTTGCCGGACTCGATCTTTGAGAAGTCCAGAATATCGTTAATGATGACCAGCAGGTTATGGCTGGACGCCTTTACCTGATGTATGTACTCTCTTGCAGAACTCGACATCTCCTCACGAAGAGCAAGGTCAGCAAGACCTATTACCGCGTTCATGGGAGTACGTATCTCATGGCTCATGTTTGCAAGGAAGTCCGATTTTACATGGGAAGCCTTTTCAGCCTCATGTCTGCTCTTGTCAAGCTCGTAGGAGCGGTATGCGATATTTGAAAGCACTACAGCAATAACATAAAGGAAGTGGGACGCCTTGTCCACCAGCTCCTTATCAATTATCTTTATCTTCTTGACCGCCTCTACATATTTGTCCGGGTCAACCCCAAGCTCCCTGGCAGTATTTTCAAACTTTTTCAGATCGGGAGACTCTGTAAGCACCTGACCGCCGATAAAGCTTCCCACCATTTCGCCGTTTGCCATGATCGGAGCTGCATAATCCACCAGACCTGCATGACAATAATATGAGCAGAATTTTCCGTTGGCAAGAGCCATTTCCGCACCCTTACGGTCACAGATCTCACATCTGTGCTTACCGACCTCGGAGGTTCTTGTATACCTCATACACAAGTCGGTAAAATTGGAACCGTCCGTAACGGCAATTCCGTTTTTATCAGTAGTAAGTGCAGCCATTCCGGTCAGGTCGGAGAAAGCGTCCTGGATCATTTGCAGGGTATTGATGTCTATCAGATCGGTCAGATGCAGCTCATTATTTTCATCCATAATACTCTCCACCCCTCCGGAATCAGTTTGTAAGGTTGGTTATGGTTGCGAAAAGCATATCCATGTCGATAGGCTTAAGCAAATATCCATGAGGCTTAAGGGACATTACCTCCATGATCTTTTCCCTTTCCGAAACACCGGTCAGGAAGCAGACAGGAACCCGGTTCGCATTTTCATTTGCCTTGATCTTACGGAATATATCCGCTCCTGTTTCAACAGGCATTTCGTAGTCCAGGATAACCAGGTCTACGTCCTTTGCCTCCAGGAATTTTTCTACCATGATACCATTTACCATAGTAGTAACGTCATATGTATCCTCCAGAGCGGTTTTCAGCATTTTCAGGATAGTGCGGTCGTCGTCCACGATAAGAATGTGCTTCTTTCTCTTTGCAGCCCTGACAGCAGCCGGATCGGGAGCGCCGGCTTCCTTTGCAGCCTCGGCTTTTGCGAGAATTTCCTTTGCTTTTTCCAGCTCTTCCGCCTGTTTGGCTTTCTCCTCCTGTTCAACACGGGCAGCCTCGGCGATAAGTCTTTCTGCCTCTGCCTTTTCTCTGCGTTCTTCAAGGAATCGTGTGATCCTCAGTGCCATATTATCCGCTGAGATCGGACGTCTGATGACCAGATCAATGGCATATCTGGTATGGTCTGCGATCTCGATGCTTGTATTGGCGTCACAGATAACGATAAGGGGAGCTCCGTTATAGAAGCGGTGATCCCTGAGAGTATTGGTCTGTGAAAGAATATTGCTGTACATTGATTCAGCGAAGCATAAGTACGCGTCAGGTTCAAAAAGCTCAAAATGGTTGATGACATCCTGCCAGCAGTCCGATGTGCTCAGGCATTTGAAATACAGGTCGGTATGCTGTATAAAATCCGTTACAAAAGCGGAATTTTTTCCGTTGATAAGGATCTTGAATTTATTTTCCGGTTTATTGTCTGCGCCTGCCATAGTAACTACACCTTTCTTATTTAAGATTTGATTAAATTGATCTTTCAAAAGACATTTAATTTATTTTACCATATTTTTTAAAGCCTGTCAATATGAGCAGACCGAATTAGAAAAAAATCAATAAAATTTTTGTTTACCCCTTGACAAATTAAACAATATGTAGTATAATATGTAAAGTATTTTTCTTTACAACCATGCCGAGGTGGAACAAAAATGAACACAGAAAAGGATCTGCGGGTGTCAGTGCTGCTGGATTACTATGCTCCTATGCTGACTGACAAGCAGAGGGACGTTATCGACTTATATTATAATGAGGATCTGTCCCTGTCCGAAATAGCTGAGCACGAGGGGATCACCCGTCAGGGAGTCCGTGACAGCATAAAGCGTGGCGAACAGACCCTGTACGAGATGGAAGAAAAATTTCATCTGGCAGAGCGTTCGGAGCAGTACGGAAACATGATGAGCCGCATTGCCGAGCTTGCGGAGGGTATCCGAACCGACTGTGCAATGTACGGTAATCCCAAGCCTATATTAAAGCGTGCGGAGAACATCGCACAGCTTGCGGAAGAAAACAAGGAGCTGTTCTGACAGAGGCAGGAAATCAAGAGGCAAGAAGCAGCAGAACTGTCAAGCGATACTTTATTAATAGATAAGGATGGTTTTTATGGCGTTTGAAGGTCTTTCGGAAAAATTAAATACCGTGTTTAAGCGCCTTAAAAGCAGAGGAAAGCTCACCGAGGCAGACGTTAAAGAAGCAATGCGCGAGGTGCGTATGGCTCTGCTTGAGGCGGATGTAAGCTATAAAGTAGTTAAGGACTTTGTATCCAAGGTCTCGGAGCGTGCTGTGGGCGAGGAAGTCCTCCAGAGCCTTACTCCCGGACAGCAGGTAATCAAAATAGTAAACGAGGAGCTTGTCGCTCTTATGGGCGACAGCAACGCAAGAATAAATTTCCCCTCAAAGCCCCCCTGCATCATTATGATGTGCGGTCTCCAGGGTTCAGGTAAAACTACCCACGCCGCAAAGCTGGCAAAGTTTTTCAAGGAGCAGGGCAAGCGTCCGCTTCTGGTTGCCTGTGACGTGTACCGTCCTGCGGCTATAAATCAGCTCCAGGTAGTGGGAAACAAGGCAGGGGTCAAGGTCTTTGAAATGGGACAGATAAATCCTGTAACCATTGCAAAGGAATCCATCAAACACGCAAAGGACTACGGCAACGACGTGGTCATCCTTGATACAGCGGGACGTCTCCACATTGACGAGGAGCTCATGGACGAGCTTAAAACCATCAAAGCGGATACCTCCCCCAACGAAATAATGCTTGTTGTTGACGCAATGACAGGTCAGGACGCCGTAAACGTGGCAAAAGCATTTGACGACGCTCTTGGTATCGACAGCGTGCTCATGTCAAAGCTTGACTCCGATACAAGAGGCGGTGCGGCGCTGTCCGTTCTTGCAGTAACAGGTAAGCCTATAAAATTCGTCGGTACAGGCGAAAAACTGGGAGATTTCGAGCAGTTCCATCCGGAGAGAATGGCTTCCCGTATCCTTGGCATGGGAGATATGCTCACCCTTATCGAGAGAGCACAATCCACATTTGACGAGGAAAATACAAAGAAGCTTTCCGAAAGACTTAAAGAGAACAGCTTCGACCTTACAGACCTGCTTGACCAGATGAAGCAGATACAGAAAATGGGATCCATAAAGCAGATAATCGGAATGCTCCCCGGTGTGGGAGATAAGATAAACGACGCCGATATAGACGACGGTCAGCTCAAACGCATAGAAGCCATGATATTATCCATGACCCCTGCGGAGAGAGCAAAGCCGTCTATCATCGACCCGAAGCGTAAGCGCAGGATCGCAGACGGAAGCGGCAATACCGTAGCTGATGTGAACCGGCTGCTGAGACAGTTTGAGGGAATGCAGAAGATGATGAAGCAGATCGGCATTATCGGAAAGAACGGCAAGGGCAAGAAAAACAAGCTCAGACTTCCACCCGGATTTATGGGCGGCGGAATGCCTCCGTTCTGATGGACATTTTCTATTTTATTCTGTTCGGCGCAGTGGGGGTGTTCAACATTCTTGCAGCGGTGCTGGACTGGAAATGGTATATCGACTCGGTGGCGAGACAGTGGGGCAGGGGGCAGGACGGAAATCCGGGAGTCCGGAATTTTCTGAGGTTCATACTTGGACTTTTCGGAGCAGTCCTGACAGCCTTCGGCACAGCGGTGCTGGTCGGGTGGATTTGACCTTGCAGCAGTTTAATGTTTCAGCAAGTTGTATTATTATGATCATTACGTTTTACGTTTTGATATAAATTTGAAATTATTCTTGCACGGAGGTGAATATAAATGGCAGTAAAAATCAGACTGAGAAGAATGGGCGCAAAGAAAGCTCCTTTCTACAGGATCGTTGTTGCTGACTCCAGATACCCCAGAGATGGAAGATTTATCGAGGAGATCGGTTACTATGATTCCACAACAGAGCCTTCTACAGTAAAGATCGACGCTGAAAAGGCTAAGAAGTGGATGGCTAACGGCGCACAGCCTACAGAAACAGTTAAGAAGCTGTTTGAGAAGAACGGCGTCAAGTAAAAAGGCTGAGCCTTTACCCCTGCCGTTGATAACTATTTTCGGCAGAGTAAAATACGACACGGAAATTTAAAGATTCTGTGCCGTTGCTTGACTAAGCCAATGATATTCGGGGCGAACAGGGTTCGTCCCCGTTTACAGCGGCAAAGACTGAGAAATTTTTTATCCGGGCAAAGCCTCCGATTTCGTTACTCCATCCGGCTTTGCTATTTTTGTCTAACGAAAGCAGAAAGGATCTTAAATATGAAAGAATTATTGTTATGTATCGCAACCGGACTTGTAGAGGATACCTCCGCAGTCAGCGTTGACGTTGACGAGCCGGACGCAGAGGGCGTGATCGTATATCACCTCCACGTAGCTCCGGACGACATGGGAAGAGTTATCGGAAAGCAGGGCAGGATCGCCAAGGCTATCCGCACAGTAATGCGTGCAGGAGCAGGCAGAGCCAACCAGAAAATTATGGTTGAGATCGACTGATAAGGCGTAGTATTTAAAAAGCGAGGGAATATTGTGTATGCGACCTGTTTTCGGAACGGCACGGTATTCCTTTTTTGTTTAGGAGGAAATTATTAATGGATCCGCTGAAAGAGGAACAGTTCATATATGAAAAAATGGCTGATAAATCCATAAAAGCGCTGCGCAAACAGATATGCCTTTTGTATACAGCTATCGGATTTATGACTGCTTTGATCCTGACGGAAATTTTCATGCCAGACGAAATTTTATTTACGAGGCAGCTGATAGTGCTTGCCGTTGGAACAGCTTTAGGATTCGGAACAGGACTTCTTCTTGTTGCAAAGGGAAATAATATAGCAGGTGAGCTTTCCCGTTTAGAATTATCCGAGGGCTACACGGATGCTACCCTCGAAGAAGCATACAGAATGATGAACAAAAAGCAATCAAACGAATGGAAAGTCACATTTGCTATAATAGTCAGTGATATTCACAACTACCGGGGAGAATTTTCAAAAACTGTGGAGATTCTTTCCGCTGTTGATGAAAGCATTTTCAGAGTAAATGCGACAAATGCTCATACTTACTATTCCAACCTGCTTATGGCGTACCTTCTTCTTGATGACCTTGACCATGCCGCCGATACATTCACCAAGGGCTTTTATTATATGAACACATATAAGGATAATCCTTCCGCCGGCGTTATCGTTTCTCAGGTACTGGCGGTGTACGAGTTTTATGCCGGACATTATGACGTCAGTATGCAATTGTTGGACAACGCTGTCCGCATCGGCAGCTCCGGTATAAAACAGACTGAACAGCGTGTTACGATCCCGGGTGAAAATATGACAAGCATAATATGCTACTGGAAAGCAAGGAACTTTTTCGCTATGGGAGACAAAGCATCCGCATGGGAAATGATAAACTCCTGTAAAGGCTTTTACAAGACCCCCTATTATGAACAGCTTTCCCAGAAGCTTCTTGACGATATGGCGAAGGAAACAGACCATAACAAGAATTATACTGATGAAGAATTATTTGAAATCGGAGATGATAACTGATTATGAAACGTTATCTTGAAATAGGAAAAATCGTGGCTGTCCAGGGACTTAAAGGTGAAGTCCGTGTCGAGCCCTGGTGCGATTCCGGAGATTTCCTCTGCGAGTTCGATACCCTGTATTTTGATAAGGGAAACACTCCCCTTGAAATCGTCAGATCCCGCGTCCAGAAAAATATCGTCATTATGAAAATAAAGGACATCGACACCATCGAACAGGCACAGAACATCCGGAACAAAATATTATATATGGACAGAGAGGACGTAGAGCTTGAAGAAGGCGCATACTTCGTCCAGGATCTGATCGGACTTTCTGTCATCGACGCGGACAACGGCACAAATTACGGAAAGCTCTGTGAGGTCTCCTTCACCGGAGCAAACGATGTCTACCACATAAAGGACGAGGACGGAAAGATACGTCTTATCCCGGCTATACCCGATGTTGTTTTAGAAACAAATATTACCGATGGTATTATGAAAATTCACGTTCTGGAGGGTCTTTTCGATGAGAATTGATATTGCGACTCTGTTTCCGGATATGTGCGAGACCGTCCTGAACGAAAGCATCGTAGGCAGAGCCAGACGAGCGAAAAAAATAGAGCTCCACTGCCATCAGATACGGGACTATTCCACTGACAAGCACCGCCGGGTGGACGATACTCCCTACGGCGGCGGAATGGGCATGGTGATGCAGGCAGAGCCAATATATCGCTGCTTCCTGTCCGTAACAGAAAGCTTTCCCGAAAAGCCATACACGATATATATGTCACCCAAGGGAACGGTCTTTACACAGCAGAAGGCTGTGGAGCTTTCCCGTATGGAGAATATTTTCATCATCTGCGGGCATTATGAGGGTGTAGACCAGCGTGTAATAGACAAGATAGTGGACGAAGAAATATCCATCGGAGACTACGTTCTGACCGGTGGAGAGCTTCCTGCTCTCGTTCTGACGGACGCAGTGGCGAGAATGTGCGAGGGAGTGCTTTCCTCCGACGAGTGCTTCCGTGAGGAGAGCCATTTTTCCGGACTTCTTGAATATCCCCATTATACCCGTCCCGAGGTCTGGGAGGGGGAAAAAGTCCCGGACGTACTTCTGACAGGCCATCATAAGAATATTGAGGAGTATCGTCACAATGAAGCTGTAAGGATCACTAAAGAAAGGCGTCCTGATTTATTAAACAATCTGGAAAATAATCACAATTAGTGAACGCCCTGTGAATTTTACAGTGGTTAATTGTTAAAAAAGTTTATACAATTTCACTATAAAACTATGCCCAAACTTGTTAATAGGTGATAAATTTCGTGATAATGACCAAATTTATAGTATTCCCCTATCCCCCGATTAATTCAAAAAGCAGAATTTTACCTATAAAGGCATTTTCGTAACAATTTTACGTTGACTAACAGGCGAATGCAGGGTATAATAGAAACATAGAAAGATTAGCCCCCAACTGTAAAAAGAAATGAGAATAGGAGAGAGTATTATGTTTGTTAAAGATGTAATGGTTCAGAATCAGGTTGGTCTTCACGCACGTCCTGCAACCTTCTTCATCCAGAAGGCAAATGAGTTCAAATCATCTATCTGGATCGAAAAGGAAGAGCGTCGTGTAAACGCTAAGTCGCTGCTTGGCATTCTTTCTCTTGGTATTGTTGGCGGAACACAGATCAGAATTATCGCCGACGGTGCAGATGAGGAAGCTGCTGTAAGCGGTCTTATCGACCTTGTAGAGAGCGGCTTTGCTGAGGAGACAAGATAAGTCGGTTTTTGATTTTGTACATTAATTAACAGGAGCAGCGCGTCGGTTTACGGCGTGCTGTTCTTTTTGCTAAGTGCATAATGATTTATATTTCTAACCCTTGTATCAAATACCCATAGCTGCCCAGAATAATGATTCGGAGGAAAACAATCCGATAATACAGATCACCCAGCAAATAATAAATAACATTTTCTTTTTCTTAGAAGGCTTCTCCCCGGACTTTTTATTGTTCACGGCAGATATAATAAAAAGAACTGCACTGACAGCAGGAAATATGTAGGATAAATAAAAACCTCTTGCCAGAAGAAAGAGCATGAAAAATATTAAAACAAACTGAGTGATCGAATCAATCATATTTTCAATAAATTCTGATGCTGCCAGATAATAGAACGTATGAAGCATACAGGGAAAAAGAATCACCACAGACAATATAAGAAATACCCACGCTGACCTCCGTATAAGCTTTTTCATGTCTATCTCGTTCATGGCTGTTCAACGCTCCTTTCTATTGATGTTCTTCCCGTCAATACTCATGTGTATATTAATATATTATCACATATGTAGACATTTGTCAAGAACTTCTGCTGATAAAATAAAAGACCTGTCTGATAACTTCGGAATACCTCCATAGTTATCAGACAGGTCTGATTTTTAATTACAGTAACAAAAGCATTTTTTATCTGCTTCTGTATGCTCAGCTGCAAATTACGCCAGGTTGTTGAACATGATGTCGTAAAGTGAAGAGAAAGTGTTTTTTGCCTGTCCCCTGCTGTTATAGGAAAGCTGAGCAGAAAGACCGGCAGCACGGCTGATGGTAGACGCCTTATCAGCCACCTTTGCAGCATAGGAATAGTTGCCGCTGAAAAGTGCCTTCATATCATTCTCGGAAGCCTTTGCAAGCTTAGTCTCGTCAATAGTAAGTCTGTTGTCACTTCCGACACCTATACCGATCCTGTTAAGAGTACGTGCAAAAGCCTTTGTTGTATTGACAAGGGATACGCCCTTTTCAAGAGCCTGTACGCTGTCAGACTTTTCAAGGCTGTTCATAGTATCGTTGTAGCTGTTGACAAGCTTCTTTACAGCCTCCATTACAGTATCGGAGATCTTATTCATATCGTAGCCGATCTTGCTACCGTATGAATAATCACCTGTAAGCAGAGATTTAACATCCTTTTCGGAAGCAGATGCAAGCTTGCTGCTGTCAATGGTAAGCTTATGATCGGAGCCGACGGTAACGCCTATCTTCTCCAGATCAGCCTTATATTTATCGGTGTAGTTGTAAAGAGTTGAACGTCTTCCCAGCTCTGAAGAACCCTCTGCATCAGCAAGACTTTCGATCTCGTTATTATACCGCTCAACAAATTCCTTTACAGCGTTGGATTTGTTAGTCCATCCGCCATAGCTTCCTGACATAAGCTTTGCTGCATTAGTGTTAAGAGCCTTTGCATTCTCGGAAAGCTTCTGCTCGCTTGCAGCAGTACCGATCTCGCTTGAATCCTCTCCGGAGAAAATGCTCTTGAGCTGCTCCAGCATCTTCTTCTGATAGCTTGAGGATCTGACCATTGCAGCTTTCTTTGCAATCTCATAGAGATCGTCATTTGAGCTGGATGACTTATTGCTGTTATAATTGGTAACCAGGGAGCTTCCCGACATAAGGGAAGTTAACGAACTATACATATTGTATGTAGAGTTCGAGCTGTAAGCGTTGATACCGTATAATGACATAGCATCGCATCCTTTCATTATTTCTTGTCGTGCCCGGCTTTCTGCAGCTCCTTAGCCGCCGAAAGCATAAGCTTGATTCTGTTTTCCTGGTTTACTTTAGTAGCACCGGGGTCATAATCAATGGAGACTATGTTTGCCTCGGGGTATACTGCACGTATCTTTCTTATCATGCCTTTTCCAACGATGTGGTTAGGCAGACAACCGAAGGGCTGAGCGCACACGATATTGTTTGCACCGCTGCGGATAAGCTCCACCATTTCGGCGGTAAGCAGCCAGCCTTCGCCCATTTTATTTGCAGGGGATACAAATGGTTCGACCATTTTCTTGGTTTCCTCAAATGGCGTTACCCCTGAAAATCTGGATCTTTTGATAGTTCTTATGATCTTGTTC
>JAFLUJ010000179.1:0-10749 GCA_022511485.1 Oscillospiraceae bacterium
TACCCTTTTCGGTGCGTTTCAGCCTGGTCATAAGCCGTCTTGATACATCATGACGTTTCAGAAATTCCCCGCAGTTCAGACCGTCGTCCTGAACGCTGACATCAAATTCAGCCTGCCTCATAATCGGCATAGCGTTCCTCCTGCCTTATTATTTCGTTTATCATTGCGGTATAAACCATTCGCACATACGGAAGAATAAGTACCATCGGGAAAATAAGCAGGCTTGGTATTATAAGCCATATTACTGACAGCATGACCTTGACGCAATAGAGCATTTTGCCCTTGACCAGCCGTTTGCTTTCCCTGATAAGAGTTTTGACAGGAATATCCGTTTCCAGCACATATATATAGGGGATCGGTGCATATCTGATGCTTATGATGATGTATATTACTGTAAGTCCTGCTGCGATCAGCATAAAAGCGGCAGCAGCACAGTATAATAAGATATTCCTGTCCGTTAAATTGCCCCTGGCAAATAAATAACGTGCTGCCCATGCCGATGCAGCGATGGGAGCTATAATGCACAGCTTTCTGATGGCTATGACAAAACTAAGGCGGATCACATTCAGCATTCTGCTAAGGGATAAATAACAGCTGAATATTCCTCTTGCGGGAACAGTCTGACCCCGTACCTGCTGTATCCTGTACCATTTTACGCCGTAGGAAAACGGAGTAAGGATCAGCCACAGCAGTATTATTCCGATGACTGCTGCGATGATCGTTTTATATGGGACTGCGGCAGCGCCGGACAGATCTGTTATCATCGCACATAATATTGTATATGCCGACAAAACGCCTGCGGTAATAAAGAATATCGTACAATTTTCGACCCAGCAGTATTTAAGTCTGGCGCTTACGTGCTGCTTGAGTTTTCTGGTATTTTTCAAAGGAGAGCTCCTTTCGCAGTTTATTCTCTTCCGGGGATCTTTCCGAGTATCTCAAAGGTGTTTCCGTTCTGCCACATCATTGCGCTGACAAGTATCTCGTAGCCCTCGCCGGGATCGCAGGCAAACTCCATAGGCTTCATTTTGGGAAGTCCGAAGCAGGACATCATGTTCATGAGTATTCCTGAATGAGTGACAACTCCCGTATGGGTAAATCCCTCCTGCATCATATTGAGAATGATAAGATTCAGGGCGGAATAGCATCGAAGCATCATGTTTCTCAGGCTTTCTCCGTTTGGAGGAGGATTGTCAAGTCCGCCTTTCAGCCATTTTTTATAGCTGTCCAGCTCGATGAGATCTACGGCTGCAAGCCCCTCGAAAACTCCGAAGTCCATTTCCCGCAGGTCGTCAACAATGACGATCTCCCGGTCGGGGAACAGGATCTCCGCCGACTGCACTGCTCTTTCCAGAGGACTTGAATACACCCGCTGTACCTTGGGATACTCCAGGACCTCGTATTTATCCCGCAGAGCCTCTCGTCCGGCTTCGGAAAGAGGAAGGTCGGTCTTGCCGATATATAGACCGTTTTCATTTGCCTCGGTGATGCCGTGGCGCAGTATGCTTATTCTGTAACCTTTCATATTTTGGACATTTTCTTTTCAGGAAAATGTGGCCTCCTTTCTATAATATGTACAAAATATACTGAAATGTCTGCAATAGTTCGTTATTTCGACATGGATTTGTATATTATTACACAAAAAGTCCTTAAAGATTTATCGACTTTTTTTCTCAAAATCTATTTACAAATGGTACGTTAAGAGTTATAATTTACATTACGTAGAACAAAATTATATAGGAGGTAACACCATGAATTCGGACTTTCCAAGAATTATAACATTACTTCGGAAAGAACGCGGCATCAGCCAGAAAAATGCTGCTGCCGATCTGGGTATCTCACAGGCGCTGCTCTCACATTATGAAAAGGGAATACGAGAGTGCGGTCTGGAATTTCTCGTTAAAACAGCGGATTATTACAATGTTTCCTGCGATTATCTGCTGGGACGCTCTCCTGAGCCTGCGGGAAAGACCATTTCCTATGAGGATATACCCGAGCCTGATCCGAACAATAAAGAGAAAATTTCGTCAGGCGGAGTAATGGCTTCATTCAACAAAAAGCTTACGGTGAACTCGGTGACTGTTTTGTTTTCCCTTGTTCAGAAAACTGGAAGCAACACGCTTCTTAAAGAGGTTTCCGCTTATCTGATGCTTGCGGTTTACAAGATGTTCCGGGTGGTGTATTCTGCTAATCCCAAAAACGACAACCACTTCTTTACTGTGCCGGAGATCGTGGCAGCGGGAAATTCCACAGCTGCAATGGCTCTGTGTGAAGCGAACGCGACCGCTGCGGCAAAGGGAGTACCTGTCGGCGGCGGAGATACCGCAAAGGATTCTGCGGAAACCATCATAACCGCTAATTCGCTATCAGAGGAATATCCGGGAGCAGCTTCGTCGCTGTTAAACGTCATCAAAAACAGCGAAGCGCGGATACAGCTTATTTCCGGCTCGTCGGAGGGTGGCAATTAAATAGGATTATTGATACCCCGGGGCGTCAGTCCGGAACGGTACAGAAGTAATTAAACTTCCGTGTCATTCAGTTACTCTTTACTAATGCAGTATGCAGCGGGAAGGGTAAAGGCTCAGCCTTTTCGGGGTATTGTTTTGCCTTATGACAATTTACAGATATATTTTAGCATATTTTTTTCCTGATTTCAATAGTATTATTTGAAAATACAGGTCATATACCGAATGGAGAGCAGGTTTTATGGAAAGAATTGCAAAATTTGAAAAGGTAAGCTTTGGTCAGTTCCTGACGGACTGGAAGAAATTTTTTCCGGACATCGGGGAGAAAAGAATAAGGGACATCTATGAGGGGATCATGCTTCCGAAACGGGCTACATCCGGCTCGGCAGGATATGATCTCTTTCTTCCCTGCGGGATAATGCTTGCTCCCGGAGAGGGAATGACCATCCCCACAGGGATACGTGCGAAAATTTCGGAGGGCTGGGTGCTTAATCTCTACCCCAGAAGCGGTCTGGGATTCAAGTTCCGGCTACAGCTTGACAATACTGTTGGTATTGTTGATAGCGATTATTACAATTCGGATAATGAGGGGCACATCATGATAAAGGTCACAAACGACAGCAGAAGCGGTAGGGAGCTTTCCCTTGAAGCGGGAAAGGGCTTCGCACAGGGAATATTCCTCCCCTTCGGCATAACCGAGGACGACGACGCAGAAGGGGTCAGAAACGGCGGCTTCGGAAGTACGGGATAACAAATCGGTTACAATATGATTACAAATGTTTACAATTTGGTACAGTTATTGAAAATTTCCCTCTGAGGTGGTATTATGAGGTTAATACATCTTGGAGGGATTTTTTATGAAAAGATTTGGCGGGATATTTCTTTCGGCGGCTCTGCTCTGCGGACTGTGCGGCTGTGATACCAATAATGCGGAAACGGGGCAGACCGAAAGTCAGCAGGTCATGTCTGTGACGGAGGCTTCCGAAAGCGGGGTCACGGCGGCTTCTGAGGAGACAGAAAAGTCTGCGGAATCAGTTACAGAAACGGAAGCTGCTTCTGAAACTGAGATCAATGAACCGGATGAGACTGTCATGCAGGATGAAAATATGATTTTTGAGGAAATGCGCGTCAAATCCTTTGTTGACTATCTGGAAAGCGGCGGAGAGAAGGAATTTACATATTACGACCAGGGAAACAGAATTGACGTATATGATTTTATGATAGATTTCCGCGTTGAAAAATGCAGCTATACTCAAAGAGATGATGGCAAATATGATTTGACTGTCACCTGTTCGGAAAGCAATTGTGAAATGTTTCCGGCGGGAGATTCATACTGGATCTTTGACGGAGGGCTTTTTTATCCTGCAGAAAAGGAAGGAAAAATAATATTACCCTGGGAAATGTATAACTATGACGAAACGCTAAGGACAGCATTCTGGGCGGCAGAGGCATTTTCTCTCTGGACGGATGTATATGAAGCTGACGAAGCATGGTTTGATACTTATGAGCATACAAATCCCCACGATTTTTATCATGCGTACAACCCATATATGGAAGCAGACGAATTGGGCGGAGTGACGGTAGAGGAACATATAAGAGCGACCAAGCAGCTTTATAATATAACCATTCCCGAAAGTGCGTTTGATTATTTGTTTGAAAGAGGTCTTGCGGAAAACGGAAAGGTCTTTTCCGGCTGCGGTCACGGAGGAACATGGAATTACACCGCACTTGCAGGATATGAGGAAACCAATGAAGAATTAAAGGTCACTGTGGATTTTTACGGAGACGAGCTGTATTTCTATCCGGTGATCGAATCGGAGTATACATTCTCTAAAAATGATGACGGGACAATAACCTTACAGCGTGTCGAAAAGATTTTTGACAGAGGGTACGAGCCGGCTGTGGGAACTGTATAGGAGGATAAGAATGTCAGGTGAGACTAAAATCAACAGAACTCATAAACACGTTGTTGGATTTATGAGTGATACTAAACCTTGTTATTTGGTTTGCTTTAATGTAAATTATGATACTGATGATAAAGAAGCTGAAGCAATAGATAAAACAATACCGGACGTTTTAAATCCTGAAGAGTATGACCGTTTAAGTTGCTGTTGGGATAATATGATTGGCGGATTTGTCAAGGACGGAATAAAGGTTCATACTTGGTGGGACATTTTATTTGAATATTTTTGGGAAATATATTCTGTTGATGAAGCTGTACATAAAAAAGCATATGAATGGGCTGTTCAGGTTTACGAGGAATACGCAAAATCAAAAGAGCAGTAGTTTTATGGAATAATGTAAAAATCGGCATTTGGGGGTTGACATATCTGACAAAACCGGGTATAATAATATTGAACCAAGTGCATTTTGTACTTGTAACGGTTTTCCTTGCCGTGCAAAACTGGGAGTTGTAGAAAGCCGGGAGCCCTACCGAGTAAAATAACTGGGAACGATCAAAGATGGGAGCCCCACCATATAAAATAACCGGGAACGATCAAAGGCGGGATGCCCTACCGCGCGAAAAAGGATATAAGGCTGTGGTTTGTCCCAGCCTTTTTTGTTTGAAGGAGGGATAATATTTATGGCGAAAACGGAATTAGATTTATATCTGGTGGACAAAAAGTATATACGCGATTTGTCCAATGCTGACGATAATGTTTTGTCCGTGTCACCGCAGATTAATAAAAATGAAAGACCATTCGTTGGCATAGTTATGGTTCTGGATGAAAAGGAGTATTGTGTTCCATTAACATCTCCCAAAGATAAATTCGAGGGAAAATCCAAAATTGATTTTATTAAAATTCCTGACCCTAAACTTAAAAATTCAAACGGATCACCTGTTACCATTGGTATTTTGAATATAAACAATATGATACCAATATCACGTCAATACATATCAAAAATTGATTTATCCGAATCCTCAGATATTGATAAAAAGCGCAGGATATTATTGCAAAAGGAAATACATTGGTGCAGAAAAAATCTTTCTGTTATACAGAACAGAGCAAATAAGGTTTACAAAGCGGTTACAGAAGCTCCTGACAAGAACAAGAACCTCATCCGCCGATGCTGCGATTTCAGAAAGCTGGAAGCAATTCTGGAAAAGCATATATCAAAAGAGAATAACGGATGATCTGAGTGATCTCATTCAGCTATTTATGCATTATCCTGCATTTCTCTGCAAAAATATCTTCCCTACAGGAAAAAATTTAAAAAAGTACTTGCAATTTCTGAAATAATGTGGTATAATATGTGTATCATTACAATAGATTCATAAAAGACCGGAACACTCCGGTCTTTTGTGCTGTCTGTGAAAGGTTGATTAAATGGCAGGAAAAAAAGGCGGAAACACCGTCGCTAAGGTCTATGACATTACAAAGCCTATTGCCGACGGTCTGGGACTCAGGATCTGGGACGTGGTTTTTGAAAAAGAGGGCGCAATGTGGTATCTTCGGGTCTTTATAGACAAGGACGGGGGTCTGAGCATGGAGGACTGCGAAAATATGACCCGTCCTCTTTCAAAGGCGCTGGACGATGCTGACCCCATCGAGCAGAACTATATGCTGGAGGTAGGCTCTCCCGGTCTGGGACGTGAGCTGAAGCGTCCGGAACATTTTGAGGAATTTTTAGAGTGTCCCGTAAGGATACGATATATCCGGGAGACTGACGGTCAGAAGGAGTTTATTGCGATCCTTAAAGGCTGTACAAAGGATACCATCTCAGTTATAACCGAGGAGGGGGACAAGGAGATAAAGCTTTCCGATACTGCCTTTGTACGTCTTTATGACGACGATCCCGACGAGCTTTTCGCTGATAGTGAATAGATATTAGAGAATAGAAGTTAGAGATCAGAGAATAGAGGTTAGAGAATCGAAAGTTATCATTTTCTATCCTCTATCCTCTGACCATCTGACCTCTGATAAGGAGGAATTTATAAAAATGAATAACAAGGAATTTTTTGAAGCTCTGGAGCTTCTGGCACAGGAGAACGGCATACCCATGGATCTTCTGGTAGACAAGATAAAGCAGGGTATCTCACGGGCTGTAAAAAAGGAATATCCATACTGTGAGGATTTCCTGGTGGATATTGTTCCCGAGGAGAAAAAGTTTGAGGTCATCGTAATGAGGACCATCGTGGACGACACTCCGCTGGATATGAGCGAGATACACATAGACGAGGCAAAGACAATATCCGATAAGCCTGTTCAGGTGGGAGACGTGATACCATTCCAGCTTTCCACAGCAAAGTTCGGGCGTGTAGCTGCTCAGAACGCCAAGCAGGCGATCAGAACGGAGATCAAGACCTTTGAACGTGAAAAGTATATCAATCAGTTCAGCGACAAGCTCCACGAGGCAGTTTCCGCTACTGTACAAAGGGTCGAGCCCGAAAGCGGAAACGCTACACTGACCATCGACAAAAACGAGGTGTACTTATACAGGAACGAACAAATTCCCGGAGAGACCCTTAAAGAAGGCGATATTGTAAAGCTCTACATCGCTGATATAATAAATCCGGAAAGAAAGCCTATGGTAAAGGTGTCCAGAACTCACAAGGATCTGGTAAAGAGGCTCTTTGAGTTAGAGATACCTGAGATCTATGACGGAACTGTGGAGGTCAAATCCATATCCCGTGAAGCAGGTTCAAGATCAAAAATAGCAGTCTGCTCAAAGGATAAGAACGTTGACCCGGTAGGCGCCTGCATAGGTCCGAAGCACAGCCGTATAGGGAATATCGTAAACGAGCTCAGGGGAGAAAAGATAGACATTATAGTTTACGACGAAGATCCGGAGGTATTTATCGCTCACGCCCTTGCTCCTGCGGAGGTGCTCAAGGTGGAGATAACGGACGAGGAACAGAAGACCTGCTCGGTAACAGTCCCTAACGACCAGCTCTCCCTTGCGATAGGAAACAGAGGTCAGAATGCAAAGCTTGCAGCAAGGCTCACAGGATACAGGATAGACATCAAGCCGGAGAATCCCGACACGTAAGAGGTGAGCTTGTGGCAGCAGTAAAAAAAATACCTATGAGAATGTGCCTGGGCTGCGGGGAAATGAAACCGAAAAAAGAACTGATACGGGCGGTGAAATCTCCCGAGGGGGATATTTCAATAGACCTTACCGGAAAGAAAAACGGCAGAGGGGCGTATATCTGCCGCAGCACAGAATGCTTCCGGAAGGCGCGGAAGGCAAGACGGTTTGAAAAAAGCTTTTCCTGCCGCATTTCAGACGAGGTATACGATAATATGGAAAAGGAACTGACCGAAAATGAATAAGCTCCTTAACCTTTTGACAATGTGCCGGAGAGCAGGACAGCTTCAGATGGGCTTCGACGCTATGAAGGAAGCTCTTTCTGGAGGAAAGGCAAAGGCTGTTATAATTGCAGCGGATGTTTCCCCCAAGACCGAAAAGGAAGCGCGGTTCTTCGCAGACAAATACAATGTTCCCGCTGAAAAGACTGATACGTCTCTGGACGAGATACTGGCAGCTCTGGGAAAGAGAGCGGGATTACTCACCATATGTGATGAGGGCTTTGCGAAAAAGGCTCTCAGCCTATGTAGCGATTTTGAAAATCGCTATGATACATGAAATTTTACCGATCAAATAAACGGATAAACGGAGGTTATTTAGCCTATGAGTACAGCGAAACAGCAGAAGATCAAAATTAGTGATGCTGCAAAGGATCTGAGAGTTACAGGACAGGAGCTTGCGGATTTCGTGAACGACAAGCTGGGTACTGTCAAGAAGCCCTCGGCGTCCTTTACGGCAGATGAAATGAATTACATTTTGGAGGCGTTTTCCCAGGATAAGCAGGTGACGTCCTTTGATGAGTATTTTGCCACAAGGAACGATCCTGTCCAGAAGGAGGAGAAAAAGAAGCCTCAGAAGAAGGCAGAGCCTAAGACCGAAAAGACTGAAAAGTCCTCCGGAAAGGCAGAGAAGGCAGAAAAGACTGAAAAGCCCGAAAAAACAGCAAAATCCGATAAGACAGAGAAGGCTGCCGCCGAAAAGAAGTCCGGGACTAAGACTGCCGCTGCCAAGCCCGCAGAGGAGAAGTCTCAGAAGAAGCAGGAGCAGAAGCCTCTGCCCAAGCCTGTGCAGCAGAATCAGGGAAATAAAAATGACCGCTTCAACGCTCAGCAGGTATTGAGCGGCGGACAGAAGAAAAAGCAGGATCAGAAGCAGCAGCCAAAGCCCGCAGAGCAGCAGTCCAATAAGAAGAAGCTGGACGTTAAGTTCGCAGAGGCAGACGCCTCTTCTGTAAATCAGAAAATACACACCATTGACACAAGAGGCTCTTATGTGGAAATGGACAAATACAATGAGAAATACGACAACATGGCTAATGCTTCCGGAGGAGGAAACAGAAAGAAGGACAATTTCTCAAAGAAGCAGAAGATCACCCAGAAGTCTCAGCAGAGGAAAAACCAGCAGTACTCCAACAAAAAGGAGACGGAGACAGAGAAGCTCCGCCGTCTGGAGCTGGAGCGTGCAAGAAAGCAGCAGCTTAAGGTGCTTATCCCTGATGAGATCGTGGTCTCCGAGCTTGCTTCAAGACTTAAGGTCACAGCTACCGAGGTAATCAAAAAGCTCATGCAGCTCGGCGAAATGTGCACTATCAATCAGGTGATAGACTTTGACACTGCCTCTCTTGTTGCTGAGGAGCTTGGCGCTAAGGTCGAAAAGGAAATCATCATCACCATCGAGGAGCGTCTCATTGACGATTCGGACGATGACGGCGAGGGTATCGAGCGTGCTCCTGTCGTAGTTGTAATGGGTCACGTTGACCATGGTAAGACCTCTCTGCTTGATAAGATCAGAAATTCAGACGTTACATCCACAGAGGCAGGCGGTATCACTCAGCACATCGGCGCTTACAGAGTAAACTGCAAGGGCAAGGAGATAACCTTCCTTGATACTCCCGGTCACGAAGCATTCACAGCCATGCGTGCAAGAGGTGCTTCCGTTACTGATATTGCCATCCTCGTAGTTGCTGCTGACGACGGTATCATGCCTCAGACTATTGAGGCTATCAACCACGCAAAGGCAGCGGGAGTTTCCATAATCGTCGCCATCAACAAGATGGATAAGGAAGGCGCAAATCCCGACAATATCAAGCAGCAGCTTACCGAACACGATCTGGTGGTAGAAGAATGGGGAGGCGACGTTATCTGCGTGCCTGTATCCGCGAAAACCGGTATGGGCATCGACGATCTGCTTGAAAACGTCCTTCTGGTTGCAGAGGTGGCAGAGCTTAAGGCTAATCCCAACCGTCTTGCAAAGGGTACTGTTATTGAAGCCCGTCTTGACAAGGGACGTGGTCCTATTGCAACTCTGCTTGTACAGAACGGTACGCTCCATACAGGAGATATTATCATTGCCGGAACGGCAGTGGGACGTGTCCGCGTAATGACAAATGACAAGGGTCAGGTGGTTAAGGAAGCAGGACCTTCCTATCCTGTTGAGATCACCGGTCTTGCAGAAGTTCCCTCCGCCGGCGACACATTCAACGCTGTTGAGGACGAACGTCTTGCAAGAGAGCTTGTTGACCAGCGTAAGCACGAGGCTAAGCAGGAGCAGTTCAAGCAGTACCAGAAGGTCACACTTGACAATCTGTTCAGCCAGATCGAACAGGGAGAGATCAAGGAGCTTCCTATCATTGTAAAGGCAGACGTTCAGGGCTCTGTAGAAGCTGTGAAGCAGTCCCTTGAAAAGCTTTCCAACGAGGAAGTCCGGGTAAGAGTTATCCACGGAGCGGTAGGTGCTGTTTCCGAGGGCGACGTTATGCTTGCAAACGCTTCCAACGCAATCATCGTGGGCTTCAATGTACGTCCCGATCCCGTTGCTGCTGACAATGCCGCAAGAGACGGCGTGGATATACGTCTGTACAGGATCATCTATGACGCTATTGAGGAGATCACCACCGCTATGAAGGGTATGCTTGCTCCTAAGTTCAGGGAAGTCTACCTTGGACGTGTGGAGGTCCGTCAGGTATACAAAATTTCCAACGTGGGAACTGTTTCCGGTTCTTATGTGCTTAGCGGAAAGATCACCAGAAGCTGTGACATCCGTGTCGTTCGTGACGGTATCATCATTGCAGACGACAAGCTTTCCAGCCTTAAGCGTTTCAAGGACGACGTGAAAGAGGTCGCAGAGGGCTATGAGTGCGGTATCACTCTTGAAAAGTTCAGCGACATTCATGAGGGCGATATTTTTGAGGCATACTTTATGGAGGAATATCGACCAGACTAATTTAGTTTGGTCTGATAATAGGATTCCAAAG
>JAFLUJ010000179.1:10759-14512 GCA_022511485.1 Oscillospiraceae bacterium
CCCCCCCCCCCCCCCCCCCCCCCTGGGGTGTGGGGCAAAGCCCCGCATAGCGTCAGGAGCTCCGCAAGGGGTGAATTGAAAACAGTCCAGTGGACTGTTTTTGAAGAGGGGATGCCCTGCAAGAGAGGGCGTCCCCTGCAAAAAGCAAAAAGGAGAAAAATATGCCAAATTTCAAAAACGGACGTCTGTCCGAGGATATAAAAAGGGAAATTTCCGGTCTGATACGTGAGGAGATAAAGGATCCCCGTGTGAATGGAAGCCTTATCTCTGTAGTCCGTACCGAGCTTTCCGGAGATAACTCCCACTGCAAGGTCTATATTTCCAGCATTGAGGGACAGGACGCCGCAAGGACGGCTGTAAAGGGTCTTGAAAGCGCCTCCGGTCTTATAAAGCGGAGAATTTCAAACGCCCTGCACCTGAAAAAAAGTCCCGAGCTGAAATTTATTGCGGACGATTCCATCGAGCATTCGGCGGAGATAGCCTGCAAGCTTGAAACACTGGAAAAAAACAAAACCAATGAGGCGGAGAATTGATATGCGGATTAAAATAAAAGAGGCTGCCGATTTTTTGAGAACAAGGGACAATTTCTATATCCTGACGCACCAAAGTCCCGACGGAGACACAATAGGCAGCGGCTTCGGACTGTGCTTTGCGCTCCGGAAGCTTGGGAAAAAGGCAAATGTGCTTTGCTCCGACGATTTTCCCAAAAGATACAGCTATATGATGGAGGGCTACGAGCCATTGAAGTTCACGCCGGAAACCATCGTGGCTGTGGACGTTGCGGATGTAAAGCTGCTTGGCTCGAAGCTTTCCGGCTACGGGGAATATGTTGATCTCTGTATCGACCATCATGTTTCAAATACCGAGTACGCCCAGAGGCTGCTGCTGTATCCCGACGCTGCTGCTGCCTGCGAGGTAATGTACAGTCTGCTGACTGAAATGGAAGTCCCCATTGATAAGGAGATCGCCGAGTGCCTTTACACCGGAATCGCTACCGATACAGGCTGCTTCAAGTATGGAAATACCACACCGTTTTGCCATATGATAGCCGCAAAGCTCATGGAGTACGGCGTCAATTTTGAATGGATAAACCGTGAGATGTTCGACATCAAAAGCAGGGCAAGGCTTCTGGTGGAGCAGTATATAAGCTCCTCTATGGAATTTTATCTTGACGACAGGTGCGCAATTGCTGCGGTCACTCTTGAGACTATTGAGGAGACCGGTCTTGCTCAGGAGGAATTTGAGGGTATTGCCGGAATGAGCGTTCAGGTGGAGGGCGTTATGGTGGGCGCTATAATAAAGGAAAAAGAGCCGGGGAAATTCAAAATATCCGTCCGTTCCGCTTCGGACGTGGACGTGTCTGCAATATGCCGCAAGCTTGGAGGCGGCGGACATAAAAAAGCCTCCGGCTGTCAGCTTGAAGGAAAGCTGGAGGACGTTAAAATGCAGCTTCTTTCCGCTATTGCTCCGGCACTGGGGATAGATCTATGGCTGGCGTGACCGGCATAACGTCTGAGCTTTGCGGGATCATCTGCGTAAACAAGCCTGCGGATTTCACAAGCTTTGACGTCATAGCAAAAATGCGGGGTATACTTAAAATGAAAAAGCTGGGTCATGGGGGAACTCTTGACCCTATGGCTACGGGAGTGCTTCCCGTTTTTGCAGGACGGGCAACAAAAGCCTGTGATATGCTTCCCGACCATGACAAGACCTACGAAGCGGGATTTCGCCTTGGGGCAGTGTCCGATACTCAGGATTCCACAGGCAGGGTCACTGAAAAGGGAAGCATCGAAGCTGTAAAACAGCCGGACATCCTGAACGCTTTAGAGGATTTCCGGGGAGAGATAATGCAGATACCTCCTATGTATTCTGCTGTTTCGGTGGGAGGAAAACGTCTCTACGATCTTGCAAGGCAGGGTGTGGAGGTGGAGCGGAAGCCTCGTCCGGTGACAATATACAGTCTGGAGCTTCTTGATTACGACGAAAACACCGGAGAGGGAAAGCTGTCGGTATCCTGCTCAAAGGGGACGTATATACGCACTCTTATCAATGACATAGGGGAGAAGCTCGGCTGCGGGGGGATAATGACCTCCCTTGTTCGCACAAGAGCCTGCGGTTTTTCCCTTTCTGACTGTGTAACTCTTGAACAGCTTCAGGATATGGCGGCTGACGGGGGAGATTTTCCTGCTGTCATAAAGCCGGTGGAGGAGGTCTTTTCTGACCTGCCGGTGCTTCGCATACATGGAGCGCAGGAAAGAATGTACCGGAACGGAGTGAAGCTTGACTTAGGCAGGCTGAATTTCGATAAGACTGCTTCCCAGGTACGTGTCTATGGGGAGGACGGATTTATCGGCATAGCTGCTCCCGATAAGGAAAATGGCGTATTGAGAGTGGAAAAGAATTTCTGAGATAACGGATCAGCGGTTGTGACTATTTACCGTTCATGAGTAAAGGAGGTAGCGGGCATGGTTGACCTGACAGGTACAAATGACGTCCCAAATGGCAGCACAGCTGTTGCTATGGGGCTTTTTGACGGTCTGCACTATGGTCACAGGACTGTAATAAAGAAGGCTCTTGACATTGCCGCCGAGTATCCGGGCATTGACCCTGCCGTGTTCACCTTTGACACTATCAGCGTTACCTCCAAAGGTTCGGGAGGAGTCGAATATATTCTTTCCCGGGATACCAAATTTGAGCTTATTGACGGTCTTGGAGTGCGATATATCTACTCCCCTGACTTTATGAACTTTAAAGATCTCAGCGGAGAGGAGTTTGTGGAGCTGGTGCTCTGTGACAAGCTGGCGGCTAAATTCGTGGTGTGCGGAGAGGATTTTCGCTTCGGTACGGGAGCTTCCTGCGGCACAGACGAGCTTGACAAGCTGTGCAGAAAGCATGGTATACGTATTTTTGTGGTGCCTCCGGTAAGGGAAGTGCATGGACATCGTATATCCTCCACTATGATACGCAGACTTATAAACGAGGGAGATATTGAAACGGCAAATATGCTTCTTGGCTCTCATTTCAGCTTCCGGCTTCCCGTTGCTTACGGAAGACAGCTTGGAAGGACGCTTGATTTTCCCACTATAAATCAGTATTTCCCCAAAAAGCAGGTCATGCCGAGATTCGGGGTCTATGCCTCTAAAACCGAGGTAAGAGGAAACGTCTACAGAAGCATTACAAATATCGGGGTAAAGCCTACCGTAGGAAGCGAAGCTCCTATCGCCGAGACCTATATGATCGGCTTTGACGGAAGCGATATTTACGGAGAAATGGTAAGGGTATCCCTTATCAGCTTTGTGCGTCCCGAAATGAAATTTGAAAATACAGAGGAGCTTAAAAAGCAGATAGCCTCTGATACGGAAGCGGTAAAGGCGATTCCCGAAAGCCGATACCGTAATATAGAGGTTAGAAAATAGAAGATAGATAATTTTATCCTCTATCCTCTGACTTCTATCTTCTAATAGGAAAGGAAAATATGAAATGAACACTCAGAACGTAAGAACAAGATTCGCGCCAAGTCCTACAGGATATATGCATATCGGAAATCTGAGAACGGCGCTTTACACCTACATTATCGCAAGAAAGTACGGGGGAAAATTCATACTCCGTATTGAAGATACAGACCGGGAAAGATTCGTTGAGGGAGCAACGGAGGTCATTTACGACACCCTGCGTGCCTGCGGACTTACCTGGGACGAAGGTCCTGACATTGGAGGTCCTACGGGTCCCTATATCCAGTCGGAGCGTATGGGC
>JAFLUJ010000308.1 GCA_022511485.1 Oscillospiraceae bacterium
TTTTCCAAATTATGATTTACCTTATTGTTCACGATATATTAACTTATGAATTATCCTGCTTAATAACCCCTTGTTATTTATGCCAGTGATCGTTCAGGAACTCCACACGGGTGCGAAGCCACTCTTCGAGATAAGCGGCGGATTCTTCGTGGGTCTTACACTGGGCGGAGCGTTTTGACCACTCTCCCGCGGCTTCATTGTGGAGCAGATTGTCCCATCTTTGATAGTTCCTTTCAAAAGCGTCATGATACTGTGCGGTGTCGTTTTCAATCATCTCATATGCCCGGTCAAAAACTCCGCTGTCATATGCGGACGTCCACTTCTCCCGGATGATGTCCTGAAACCAGTCTTCGTACATCAGCACCGCAAGCCAGGGATTGATGGTCTCATACTGGTCATTTACATCGTAGACAATATTTGCGGCGTAGAAGCCCTTGCCGTCTGCGCAGCGATCCTTGTTTCCCATGGCGGAATCAAAGTCCCAGGGAGCTTCAAAGGTCAGCAGTCCTATTTCGTGTACGTCCTCCCGGAGTTCGCTGCCGCCACGTCCCATATTTATGTCCATAAAGAAGCTGGACCAGTAAATGTCCGCATCGCAGGTAAGCTCACTGATGATGTACATATCTGCAAGGGAATCCACATCTACTGCTATTTCCACAGCGTGCTGAGGGGTGCTGTCCGATTCTTCCAGCTCCGGATACTCCCAATGGAACTTATACGCTTTATCGTTATATGCGGCTTCGTACATTATGCGGTAGATGTTGTTTATATAAGATGCAATGAAATCATGCTGATACTGTGAATAGATGTTGCTTTTGATGGTTATTCCCACGTCCTGAGTGCGGTCGCCGTGTCCTGTATTGAGAGGGGACATTGTCCTTCCGCTGCCTCCGTTTCCGTCAAAGGGGATAAGGGGAGCGTTGTCTGCATAGTCAACACGGAACTGATGCAGGTCGTCCTCGTTGAAAAAGTAGCCGTCGAACTCCATAAAGTATCCTATATCTACAGCTTCATAGTCCTTTTCCGGCTCGTAGATGTTCACTCTGTCGGGATTTACCTGCTGCTGCTCTGTGAGGAGATACACTCCCCAGTACTCACCGTTGATCTCTACCTCTACAAGGGTTGAATCCGCGGCGTAAAGTCCGTCCGCACCAAGTATCTCACGGGAGATGGCAAGGGCGGTCTTGTTCCGAAGCATGGAGGTATCCTTGTATTCCGCAAGCAGCACCCAGTTTTTCATCTCCGCTCCGTCGTTCAGACCAAGCAGGTTCTGTTTTTCCGAGAATTTTATCCGCAGGGGCTTCTTGCTGTAGTTGGTTGTCCAGTTTCCCCTGACCTTTACATCCGCTTCCGCTGCGTTTACGGACACGATGCCGTCTGTGTCTGTCAGAGTCACAGTACAGGCTTCATAGTATGGTTCGGGAGGCATTTTATATCCCGGCGTCCAGGAGGCGATGGACTTTGCAACATAGTCATTGACAGGCTTGGTGACGAAGTCCATGACATCTGCGCTTTTATCCACGGTCTCAATAGAAAGCAGGGGAATATCACGCGGGGAGACAGTGATGGTTTCTGTGCTGTCCTGTACGGCTTTGGTCGTAACGGAGACTGATCCTGTACTTTCCTGAACCTGTGGTGATATTTGTGTATTGGCATCTGAACATCCGGACAGGAGAATTGGTATCATAGCGGACAGAATGAAATTCTGAAATTTTGTCATTGTATCATCTCCTCATTATTATTTAACCCGTATCCTTATCATATCTGTTTTTGTAATTATATCATATAGCGGAATTTATTTCAAGTCCTCTGTTTAACGGTGGAGGGCAGATAATCGTGCAGGGCTCCGCCTTGCTTTCACCATATTTTCTTAAAGTTCTCACAAATATTAACAAAACTCTTCTTGAAAATTACAATTAAAACCTGTATATTTAATTATAGAGTTAAGATAAAAGGAGATAAATCAATGGGTATCCAGTACAGCTTCAAAAGATACGAAAAGAAATTCCTGCTTACCCCGGAGCAGCACAAAAAGATCCTTCCTGTATTGAAGGAAAGGCTGAAAGAGGAAAAATACGGTGTACATACTATCTGTAATATTTATTACGACACCGAAAATTACGACCTTATACGGGCTTCTGTGGAAAGACCCGTCTATAAGGAAAAATTCCGTCTCCGGAGCTACGGTGTCCCCGGCGATGATTCAATCATGTTTGCGGAGATCAAAAAGAAATCCGAGGGAGTAGTCTACAAGCGCAGGGTGGACGGGTCTCCAGACCAGATCCTTAACTTTGTGACCGGAGGAGTTCCTCTGGACGGAGATGAACAGATCCAGCGGGAAATACAATGGTTTCTGCGTGTCAACAAGCCGATCCCAAAGGTCTTTATCGGATATGAACGGGTCGCACTGCTGGGCACTAAGGAGGACGGTCTCCGGGTCACCTTTGACTGGAATATCCGCTGGCGTGATGAACGTCTTGACCTGCGTCTGGGAGACGACGGAGAGCTTATAATCCCCGACGAAATAATTATCATGGAGGTCAAAACGCCCTCTGCTATCCCGCTGTGGCTTGTGAAGCTGCTCAGTGAAAATAAAATTTACCCTGCCAGCTTTTCAAAATACGGCACCTGTTATCAGAAGCACATCTTACCAAATGTATTCATGAAAGGAAGTTTCGCATATGCTGAATAGTATTTTCGCAGAAAGCCAGACCGTTGTTTCTCTGCTTATCTGCTTTGCAGTATCAATAGCCCTTGGAGTTCTCACAGCCCTTGTGTTCTTATATAAAAGCAAGCACAGCGCGGGATTCGCTCTGACCCTTGCCCTGCTTCCAATGGCGGTAGCTGTAGTCATCATGCTTGTAAACGGAAATCTGGGCGCAGGAGTAGCAGTGGCAGGCGCTTTCACTCTTGTCCGTTTCAGAAGTGTCCCAGGCACAGCAAGGGAGATCGCCGCCATCTTTACTTCAATGGCAATAGGACTTGCCCTTGGAATGGGATGTATCGGAATAGCAGTCATCTTCTTTGTGATTATCGCCGCATTTACCCTGATACTTACCGCAATTAATTTCGGAGCTCCCTCAAAGAATGAGAAATCTCTTAAAATAACCATTCCCGAAAGCTTTGATTACACAGGTCTTTTTGACGAGGTCTTTGAAAAGTTCGGCGTTAAAGTATCCCTCCGGAAGATACGCACCACAAATATGGGAACTCTCTTCGAGCTTACGTATGATGCGATCTTCCCGGAAGATAACATCCCCAAGGAGTTTATTGACGAGATTCGTACACGTAACGGAAATCTTAATATTATCATAAGCGATTTTACAGAGAAAGAGGTACTTTAAGGAGGTACATCCATGAATAAAATTGCAAAGATATGCGCTATAGGAGGACTTGTCCTTGCCGTTGGCGGCGGTACAGCTTACGGAATATCCTACGGCTCAAAGGTCTCGGATACTGTAACATACACTGACCCGCCGTCTGCAATATTGGCAATGACAGGCAAGCAAACAGAAGAAACAGAAATAATCCTTTCCGACAGCGGAATTACCGTAAATGGAGATGGTGCGTCCGTATCAGGCAGCAAGGTAACGATCACACAGGCAGGAAGATATTCTGTCAGCGGCACTCTTACCGACGGACAGATCTATGTCAATGCTGATGACGGTTACGTTATTTTGATCCTTGACGGTGCGGATATTTCAAATTCGTCCGATGCAGCGATCTATATTGAAAACGCAGATACTTTCATCGAACTTGCAGAGGAGACCGCAAACCGTTTGCAAAGCGGTACTGAAATTGACATAAGCGCAGGGGCGGAGGACAGCGAAGCATCCGGAGGAACGATCCATGCAAAGGACGATCTTTATATCACAGGTACGGGAAGTCTGCAAGTTTTTGGATACATCAACAACGGCGTACAGTCTTCAAACAACATATCCATAGACGGCGGGAAAATTGAAGTGACTGCACTCAATAACGGCATAAAAGGCAAGGATTCTGTTACCATATATGACGGGGATATATCCGTTCGTTCAGGCGGGGACGGCATAAAGTCCGATGACACCACCGGCGAAGGATACGGAGTTATAAACATCTGCGGCGGAAATGTCTCCATTGAATCGGACGGGGACGGAATACAGGCAGAGACTGACATTGAAATATCCAGCGGAGAATTTTCCGATACATCTATTTCCATAATCTCCGGCGGTGGAAGCGAAAGTGCTCCTGCATCCGGAAATGGCGGCGACCGAGGCTTGGGCGGTTTCGACGGAGACGGCGAACCTCCCGCTATGCCTGATAATGGAGATTTCAACGGCAAGGGCGGCAAAGGCGGTTTCAAAAATTTCGGAGGAGGTGACACACCTCCAGAAATGCCTGAGAATGGAGGCTTTGGAGGCAAGGACGGTTTCAAAAGCTTCGGCGGAGACGGTGAAAATCCTCCCTCCATGCCGGAAAACGTCAGCTTTAATCCCGACAACAATGACTGGGGCGGCTTCGAAGGTTTCGGAGACGGAGGCTTTCGGGGTGAAAGCTTCGATATGGATGATTCGTCTGCAACCAGCACTAAAGGAATAAAGTGCGGAGGCTCTATAAAAATTTCCGGAGGAAATATCTCCATAGATTCATATGATGACGCTATCCATTCCAATGACAGCATAACAATAACCGGAGGAACATTTGAGCTTGCATCCGGTGATGACGGCATCCACGCCGACAATGAACTGACTGTCGAGGACGGCACAATTACCGTCACAAGATCATATGAGGGACTTGAAGCAAATCAGATACATCTTAACGGCGGCACTATTGACGTTACAGCCTCCGATGACGGAGTAAACGCCTACGGAGGACAGAACAATTTCGGCGGCTGGGGCGGCTCTTCAAAAACTACCGAGGAAACTCCCATGCTGTATTTCTCCGGAGCGAATGTTACCGTCAATGCAAACGGCGACGGAATAGATTCCAATGGAAGCATATTTGTTGAGGCTGGAACGATAATAGTAAACGGTCCGGTAAACTCCATGAACGGAGCGATAGACTCCGGTTCTGAAAACGGCGGCAAGTGCATAATAACCGGAGGAACTATTCTTGCAATAGGAGCTGCCGGAATGGACGAGGGATTTTCCGATGGATCGTCACAGTGCTCATTCCGTATAAGACCGGGTACTGCAATTTCAGCAGGCAGTGAGATAAAAATTTCCGACGTTGACGGAAATGTACTTTTCAGTCATACTGCCATAAAAAATGCTTCATCGGTAGTTTTCAGCTCTCCCGATCTGAAACAGGGAGAAAAATATATCCTCTCCATTGACGGTGAGGAAACTGAGATCGAGCAAAGCTCTGTATCGGTAGGCGGAAGCAGCGGCTTCGATGGCGGAGGTTTCGGAAGAAATCGCAGATAAAAATAGTGGGTGCTCTCTCTTGCAGAGCATCCACTATTTTTTCTTATCCGCCCCCTTGATATGGGGGCATGGCTCAGCCTAATTTATTCAGTAACGGATTATAAGCAAGTACACTTCCGTGTCGTATTTTTCTCTATGGAAAATAGCACGCAACGGCATGGGTCAAGGCTCAGCCTAATTTATTCAGGTAACAGCTTATAAAAAAGTATGCTTCCGTGTCCGTATTTTACCCTGTTGAAAAGAGTGCGTAACGGCATGGGTCAAGGCTCAGCCTTGCTCAAACTGTGCTGCGCATTCTTTCAGATGTTTTATTACCTTCAACTGCTGAGGACAGGCATTCTCACACTGACCGCACTCGATGCAGTCGGAAGCCTTTCCTTTGCCGGTGGTTGCGATAGTATATTCACGTCTGCCGCGAAATTCCTCATTTCCCCTCTGATGATTTTTTACGGAGAATATCTCAGGGATAGGAATGTTCTGAGGACATCCGTCGGTACAGTAATGACAGGCAGTACATGGGACGAGCCCTCTTTCCTCTGCAAGAGCGTCCTGTGCCTTGCGGATAACAGCCTGTTCATCATCGGTAAGCGGCTTGAATTCCTTCATATAGGACAGATTGTCTTTCATCTGTCCTATGTTGGACATTCCCGAAAGCACGGTGATGATCCCGTCCAGAGACGCTGCAAAACGTACAGCCCATGAAGCGAGAGATACATCTGGGTTTGCGGTTTTCAGTATATCCCTGACCTTTGGAATGGGGTCAGCCAGAGCGCCGCCTTTTACAGGTTCCATAATGGTAATGGACTTTCCGTGCTTACGTGCTATCTCATAACATTCGCGGGAAGCAACTCCGGGACTTTCCCAGTCAGCATAGTTTATCTGGAGCTGAACGAAATCCACATCCGGATGGTCGGTGAGAAGCTCCTCCAGAAGCTCCGGGTCAGCATGGAATGAAAATCCGAAATACTTGATAAGACCCTTTTCTTTCTGCTCCTTTACAAAGTCCCAGATATGATAATCATCGTATACCTTGTAATTATTGCGCTGCAATGCATGGAGAAGATAATAATCAAAATAACCTGCTCCGGTACGTTCCAGACTTGTATAAAACTGCTGCTTTGCGGATTTCTCATCATGAGCGTGCATCCATGCACACAGCTTTGTACAGAGAGTGTATTTTTCACGTGGATAGCGGTCTACCAATGCAAGCTTTGCAGCCTTCTCCGATTCTCCGTTGTCATAGACATAGGCAGTATCAAAATATGTAAGACCTGCGTCCATGAACATATCCACCATCTTTTTGGTCTGCTCGATGTCGATACTTCCGTCTGCAAGCTTTGGCAGACGCATAAGACCAAATCCCAGCTTGGGAACATTTTCTCCAAAATACCTTTCCATATGTACCTCCTGAATAATGTTTTTTACCCCATTGATCTAATTATATCACATAACAAATAAAAAGTCCAATATAAAATACTTATCTGACAAGGTTATTCAGCTAATGAGGATCTTATGATCTGTACGTTCATAAAAAATTAACTTATTAAATTAATTCATCGCTGTATTGAAATTTAGTTCCGGATATGCTATAATTTTACTATATAATATTCATTCATAAGGATAAATAAAATGACTATATGTTTTTTTAACAATAGCTTTAAATACGAAGCAGAAGCGGTAATGAAGCTTTTTCTGCCACTGCAAACCTTTGATTTTCTATTTGAAGAATATCCGGCAGATGAGGTGGATGTGTGCGCTGTAAAGCGTATCCAAAGTCTCCGCGATGAAAACGGGTATATACTTTCGGTGTCCGTCACTCTGAAAGGTGAAAAGCGGGAGATGTTCTCCGAAAGAAGCGGGGAGTTTTCAGACACTGAGGACGAAGCAGAGCTTTGCAGGTCTCTGTATAAAATAATGCAGGAGCTTACCGGGATCACTCCCGCATGGGGATGTCTTACGGGGATACGTCCGGTAAAAAAGGTCAACAGGCTTCTTGATGAGGGATATAAAAAGGACGAAATTTTCAGCATACTCAAAAAGGAGTATTTTGTCTCGGACGAAAAGCTGGAGCTTGCTTACCGGACTGCTCTTGCCCAGTCCGGGACACTCCGGGCTCTGGACAAGCGTTCCTATTCGCTGTATATATCAATACCGTTTTGTCCGTCAAGATGCAGCTACTGCTCCTTTGTGAGCCATTCCATTGAAAAACCGGAGGCTAAAAAGCTTATAGACCCCTATGTTGTAAAGCTTCGGGAGGAGATAAAGCAGATCTCCCTTATTGCGGCAGGACTTGACCTGCGGCTTGACACTATCTATATCGGAGGAGGAACTCCATCGGTGCTTTCTCCCGAACAATTAGAAGCTGTTATGGATTCTGTTAAAAAAAGCTTTGACATTTCAAAAATACGTGAATATAATGTAGAAGCAGGGCGTCCTGATACAATTACCGAAAAAAAACTGGAGATTATCAGAGATTTCGGAGCTACGAGGATCTCAGTAAATCCCCAGACTATGAACAACAATGTACTTAAAGCCATTGGCAGACGGCACACAGCCGGGGAAGCGGAGGAGGCTTTCAGAGCCGCCCGCAGACT
Source organism: Oscillospiraceae bacterium (assembly GCA_022511485.1). Lineage (GTDB taxonomy): Bacteria > Bacillota > Clostridia > Oscillospirales > Ruminococcaceae > RGIG8773. Next base: position 8,000 of record JAFLUJ010000308.1, read on the forward strand.
TGGATTTGACAACATCAACATGGACACTATCGCAGGTCTGCCAACAGATACTGTGGATGGATTCAGACACACTATCGAGACGCTTTGCAGGCTTGATCCGGAGAGCATAACCATCCATACGCTGACGGTAAAACGAGCGTCCAGACTGTTTTCAGAGCAGGAGCTGGAGGTGGACAGCCGGACAGCGGAAATGGTGGACTTCGGTCAGAAAAAACTGCTTGAAACGGGGTATATCCCCTACTACCTCTATCGGCAGAAAAACACGGTCGAAAATCTTGAAAACGTCGGCTTTGCAAAGCAGGGTCATGAGTGCCTCTACAATATATATATTATGGAAGAGGCACAGACGATCCTTGCTGCAGGTGCGGCGGGATCAACCAAGCTTGTCAATACCGAAACAGGGAAGATCGAAAGGCTGTTTAATTACAAGTTCCCTTACGAATACGTTTCAAGGTACGACAAGATGATGGAAAAGAAGTCGGACATAATTAAATTTTTTAATAATATTTAGGAGGAATTACTTATGAGCTTTAATTTTGATGATCTGGTATCAGGTGCAAAGGGCGTTTTCGACAAGGCGGCTGCTAAGGCGGGAGAGGCTATTGACTACTCCAAGACCCAGATAGACCGCAGCCAGCTTCGCGGCAAGATCAAGGAGCTGTACTGCAAGCTGGGAAATATCTGCTATGATATGCATGAAAACGGAGACGACCGCACAGGCGAGATGAAAAAGGTCATAGGCGAAATAAAGGAGCTGCGTGACAAGCTTGATGAAGCCGATCTGGCTGTAAATGCCAAGAAGACCAAGATATGCCGTTTCTGCGAGACAGCCAATGACGCTGCAAGCGCTTACTGTACAAAGTGCGGCGAAAAGCTTTGATATTCTATGAAGAAAAATGATCTTTACACAATTGAAATAACGGGCATGACAGCAGAAGGCAACGGAGTGGGGCGTGGAGACGGCATTGCTGTTTTCGTCCCACATACCGCTGTGGGAGATGTTATTTCCTGTAAGATCGTTAAGGTGGCAAAAAGCTACGCTTACGGCATCATTGACAGGATAATAACCCCTTCTCACGATCGGATCGAAAGCGACTGCTCTGTTTCAAAAAAATGCGGAGGGTGTACCTTCCGGCATATAAGCTATTCCGCCGAGCTTGAAATAAAGGACAAGCTTGTGCGGGACGCTTTTTTGCGCATTGGCGGCTTTGATGATATACCTTTTGAAGAGATCTGCGGCGGCGAACCGGACTTCTACCGCAACAAGGCACAGTATCCTGTTGCGGAGCTTGACGGCAAGGCTGTCTGCGGATTTTATTCAAAGCGAAGTCATCGGGTCGTCCCTTTTACGGAATGTAAGCTCCAGCCAAAAATTTTCGGAGACATTGCAGAGTTCTGTCTCGGATATATAAATGAAATAAAGCTCCCCGCCTATGATGAAGAAACCGGTAGGGGTGTGGTTCGTCATATATATATACGCCGGGGCTTCCACTCCGGGGAGATAATGCTGTGTCTCGTTGTCAAGGACGCAAGCAGGCGGGACGAGCTTTCCGCTCTTGGGTCAGCGGCGAGGGAGCGTTTTCCGGACATCGTTTCCGTCATTATGAATGTAAATCCTAAAAATACAAATGTTATCCTTGGAGAAAAAAATATCACTCTTTCCGGAAGCGGGGAGATCATTGATATTCTCTGCGGGAAGAAGATCACTCTTTCGCCAATGTCCTTTTATCAGGTCAACACTGTACAGGCGGAGCGTCTCTACGACTGTGCTATGGAGTATGCGGGTCTGACGGGGAACGAGACCGTCCTTGATCTTTACTGCGGAGCGGGCACTATAGGTCTTTCTTTTTCGGACAGGGCAGGAAAAATTATCGGATGCGAGATCGTCCCTGAGGCGGTGGAGAATGCAAAGCGGAATGCTGAAATAAATGGCGTCCGTAATGCAAAATTTTACTGCGGAGATGCGGGTCAGCTTGCGAAAAAGCTTGCAGATGATGGGATCATTCCTGATGTGGCAGTCATTGACCCTCCCCGGAAAGGCTGTGACACTCTTATGCTGGACAGTCTGGTGAGGATGTGTCCACGGAAGATAGTAATGATCTCCTGCAATCCTGCTACTGCCGCACGGGATGCGAAGTATCTTTCGGAGCAAGGGTATAAAATCGAGAGGGCACGGGCGTTTGATCTTTTCCCAAGGACAGGGCATGTGGAAACGGTTGTCCTGCTTTCCAAGGGAGAGATCGAGTCGAAAAAAGTCAGAGTGGAGTTCTCTTTGGAGGACATGGATATGTCCGGCTTCCAGAAAGGCGCTACCTATGGGGAAATCAAAGCATATGTGTTAGAGAAGTACCATTTTAAGGTATCCAGCCTTTATATCTCGCAAGTCAAGCGCAAGTGTGGTCTGGATGTGGGACAGAATTACAATCTGCCTAAATCGGAGAATGTGAAGCAGCCTCAATGTCCGCCGGATAAAGAGAAGGCGATCATGGAGGCGTTGAGGTATTTTCAGCTGCATTAACATTCTATAGTTCTTGATATAATATTAATAAAAAGTTAAGGTTGCATTATAGGAAGCAGTATTTTGTGAAAACTATTGACAAATTTACTTGTAATATAGTATAATTAATAACATATTAAGTACCGTAGACAGCAGAGAGTAAGGACTATAAAATTCTGCCGAGGGAAGTTGTATGAACGTTGAGAAATAATAGTTCCATAGCTTCCCTTTGGTAAGTTGTGGAACTATTATGTTATTTATAGATAATCTAATATGTATATAGGATTTGTAATTAGAGCCCACTTCATATGTAATATATGTAATCGCTCACATGTAAAATATTGTAAAATCATGTATACATGATCATTTGTAAAATGATACCAATGATAAATATTTTGGATGAATAGATTATAATTTTACGATTTTACCTTATTTTGTTACACCCAAAGGATACTATTAACATAGTATTAATTAAGGAGCGATAAAAGTGAACAGCACTGTATCAATATTACATTTGTCAGATTTACATATTGTAGCAGATGAGAACAATAATTATTCAAATGATTTGGCTCTTCTCATTAATGACATTGTTGAACAAATTAATAGTAGGCATATAGGGAAAATAATTGTTGTAGTTACAGGTGATATAATAGATAAAGGAGAATATAAATATATTGAGGCTTCTATTTCCTTTTTTACAAATTTACATGATAAAATTAAAAAAGAATGCCCTAATACTAAGATAATTGACATTCAAATAGTTCCAGGAAACCATGATAGATCTCGGGATCGAAGCAGAGTGATTTTATCAACGGCACATAGAACAATTGAAGTAACTGACGCTCGAGATTGGAAACCATTTCTCAAATTTAGTAGCAAGTTTTTAGGTATGGTTAATAACATTTATCGTATATTTAATAAAACTATACAAATTGCCAATACATTTGGTGTTGAGTTATGTAATGTAGATTCTAAAAATTTTTGTTTTATTCGTTTTGATTCATCATGGTGTGCTTGTACAAATAATGATGAGCGAAATATAAGAATAGGTGAATATCAATTGCAAAAATTAAAACGAGAATATGATAGAATAAAAGAAAAAGAGAAAATTGATATTACTATTGCAATCTCACACCATCCAACATCATGGTTAAATCCCAATGATGAGTTATTGTTAAAAAATTATATGATGATAGAAAAATATTTGAATGTTGATATTTTTTTATGTGGACATACGCATAATCTTTCGGTAGAGAATTTATATAATCATGAGCATTCATTATTATCATTAGTTACAGGTATAGGATGGGGCGAAAAGCGTCCAGGTGAAATAAATGAGCATAGGTATTCAATATATTCTTTAAATATTTTAAGGAATTGCTGTGAAATATATGTTAGAAAAACCAAAAGGAATTCAGAGTTTGAGTATGATTTTTCTATATATTCAAAAGAAGATGTAAAAAATAATAAGTTGATGTATCCAATAAAAATGTATGAAAGTTTTCCGTTTATACATACTAATTCGTCTAATATGTCAAATTCAACTGGTATCTATATTGATATGTCTTTGATGAGTAAAATGCCAGAAATTGTTAAGTCTAACACTTATTTTAATGAATTGGTTTCAGATTTATTAAATTCATGTCAAGTAGAATTTTTAATGTCGTGGGAAGTATCTAATAATGATAATCCAGATAAAGAAATTCATAAAGAATATATTACAGATCATTTTTCTAAAACACGAGGACGTAGGCAAAAATATAAGCGGTTAAAAGAAATTGAAAGAATAATGGAAATGGAAGATAGTGGTGAACGATTTGCATCTTTTCTAAATGAACTTTTAGCTAAAATAATAGAAGCATATAAATCATGTTTTTCAAATGATGTAGTAATAAGAGCCCATTTTAGGCGGTATAACAAGAATGTTTACTCTTGGCTTTGCAGCATTAGTTCAGATGATGATTTACATGCTTCATCACGTGATGTGTCATGGGATTCTTTGATTGAAGTAGCATATAACAGTAAAAAGTCTATAGTTTTTTCTACTAATGAATGGCACAATCCAATTAAGACACAGTGGAATGATTTTCTCACCCTTGTTCCTGTGTTTAAAAATTATGAAATATTAGAGCATGAGGGTATAAATGAAAAGAAATATCCTGCCCTTTCATTTGGACTTTCTTTGGGTGATAATTATAAAAAAGATGACTCTATTATGTTATATCTTTTAAGTTTTCTTAAAATTGAGGAACAAATTTCTAAAGCAATTGATAGATATGTTAAAATGTTTTGCGTTGACATTAATTCTTTTATAGATTATGAAAATGATACAAATATTGAAAGTAGGTAATGAAACTATGCCACAAAATAGTTTAAAGATAAAAATAGGTGATGATAATACGGTTATCGTTGTTATTCCAACAAATGAGATAAAAAATATGAATCCAGACGATATTATTTTAGTAAACAGAATAAGAATTAACTCTAAAATTATGGAATATCAAAAACGCGGAATTACTGATTCTGATATTGAAACAATATTGGTTAAAGCCATGGATGGCATTCGCAAACAAGAATCTCAACAAAGAAAAACGCCTATTGGTGCTAAAATGACAATAAAAGATGTATTAAAGTTATTTACTGAACCTGAAAAGATGCATAAAAATTCATTTTTCTTAATGGAAAAGTGTTGATTGTAGACTTTAGCACAAATGAAACGGATTATGTATAGCAGACTTCCTATTTTTGGGAGGTCTGCTATTATGTTATACTGTCGATTTTGAAAAAGTACAGATTTTTTACTCAAACATTCAATCATTGGTTGGATATTACACAACTAATTGATAATTGCAATTTGTCTGGTTTGCTGCTATACTATAATTACACCGGTGAATACAGGAAATGAGGTACACATTATGAACTTGAATATTGGAAACAGAATACACAGACTTAGAAAAGCAAAGGGTGTTACGCAGGAAACACTTGCGAACGCACTCGGAATTACAGGACAAGCAGTTAGCCGTTGGGAAGCTGGCGGCAGTTATCCCGATATGGAGATAATACCTGCTATTGCCAACTATTTCGGCATTTCTATTGATGAACTGTTTGGATATGAATCTGATCGTGATACGAAGATCAACGCTATTATCGAAAAGGTCAACTCTTATCATATCAGAAGCCGTGGTGATGATAAATGGGTAGATGAGTGCCTTGCGGTCATTCGGGAGGGGCTTATTGAGTTTCCGCAAAATGAGAGATTGCTTATCACCCTTGCGGAAACTTTGAGCGAAGCTGGTTGGCGCAGACACAATGAATGGGTCTATTATGATGACGAAGGTTTTATGCAGCATAATTATGATGTCCACAAGAAAAATGAATATTGGGGTGAGTCTATAAAGATAAGCGAACAGCTTGTTGGAACAGCAAGCGACAACACCATTGTTACACGGGCGATATATCTGCTTGTAATGCTTTATAGAAATCTCGGTGAAAATGACAAGGCTATTATATATGCTGAACGTATGCCTAAAATTGAGCATTGCCGTGAAATGATGCTTTCATGGGCTGCTGACGGTAAGCAGGAAGCCGCTTACATCGGTGATCTGCTTCTTAAAATGGCAAGTCGTTTTTCACAGCAGCTTGTATATGGACTTGTAAACAATGTTCATCATTTTGAGAGCGATATGCCTATCAAGAAGATAAATGGTGTGATCTCGCTGTTTAACCTCTTATGCGATGACGGAAATTATGGCGAATACAATGGTAATCTGATACAGCTTTACCTATATCTTTCAAGGCTGCAATGGGAAAGAGGCTATCACGATGAAGCATTTGAATCACTGGATAAAGCTTTGGAACACGCTCATGCGCTTGAAGATCTGCTTGACGGAGGCGAACATTATTTTACTGCTCCGCTTGTAAAATTCGTGAAGTGTGCGTCCGGTGAGGCAGAACGGATAGCAGAAGTCTTGCCGCAGGATTGGCCTATGTGGATGAAC
>JAFLUJ010000004.1 GCA_022511485.1 Oscillospiraceae bacterium
CGGAGTTTACCTCGGTCCATGGTACTCGCTTGGTATGGCGTTCTGCGCAAGTGTTATCCGGAACATTACCGGACTCGGCTCGCCGTTAGCATTCCCCGGTTCAATGGTGGGAGCCTTCCTTTCCGGAGCTATGTTCCACTGGGTATTCAAGAATAAGACCCTTGCTGTCAGACTTCCCGCAGCATATGTAGGAGAGCTTTTCGGAACATCTATTATAGGCGGAATGCTGTCCTTCCCTATCGCATATTTCGTTATGGAAAACACAGCAGCAACACTTTTCGGATTTGTATTCCCCTTCTTTGCTTCCAGCGTTGTAGGAACAGTCATCGCCGCAATTCTGGTAACATCAATGAAGCGCGTCAAGGTGTTTGACACATTCCTCGGAAACGAAGTCAAAAATACATAATTTATAAATTGGATGTTAAATCAATTAACTGCTTTTTAACTGCAATTCCGGTTTCGGGCTTATGGAGCATATTCTTTTCTGCAAGTATTTCCGAAAGGTCTTTTTCAAACAGCTCTGCGGAAAGAATAAGATTATCCCTGTCAAGCCCGAAATCCTCGGTGCAGTAATATTTTTTTAAATGACCCTGCTTTTCTGCGGGAATGTATTTCAGCTTGCTTGCTGCCCCTCCCCATGTGATGGAATCATACGCCGAAAGCAACAAAGATGCATGAGTATCATACAACGTCCGGAAAATACCCTCCAGCTTGAAAAAATCATTTCTCAGCAGATATTTTGCCGCCATGTTCAGATGATACCAGTATGTCCTTTGCAGACGGTCAATATCATCACTCCACAGACCTCCTTTTGGAGGATCATCAGCAAGACGTTTTACGTCTCCCATTTTGTCAAAAATAATATCCTTTTCAGTCAGGTCAGTGTAATGTATCCTGCACATGAAATCGTCGATCATATCATTATTTATAAGAAATACGTCAAACTGAAACAACATCCCGTTGTTTTTTAATATATAACCGTTGTTGATGATAGCCTCTCCGTTGAATTCTTCTTCCCACCGCAGCAGGACGTCATCACATATTTCCGAAAGAACATTATCAACAGTATGCTCCATTTGGTGGAACGCTGTTCCATCCACAAGGAGAACCACATCCACATCGGAATATTCGTCCGCCTTGCCGTGCATTTCAGAACCGAAATTCCATGCGCCAAGGACTTCATCCATAGATTTTGTTTTCTCAATAAATTTGTCGAATATATTTTTCAGAGCCTGATCCATAATATTTCCCCCTGATCAAAATTTACTGATATTTTATCACGGGAAAATCAGGATGTCAAGAAGGTTTTAGTAGAATTTTTACATCAGGAGAAATCCCTTATGATAACACCGGAAGAAATTTTTGAAATGCGGTGCGGGATAAGATTGACCCGCCCGCTTATACATTGCATAACAAATCCCGTATCCATAAACGACTGTGCAAACGCAGTCCTTGCCTTGGGAGCAAAGCCCATCATGGCGGAATACGAGGGAGAAATGCCGGAGATCACCTCCGCCGCAAAAGCCCTCTCCTTAAATTTAGGAGGCATATCCGAGGCAAAAATGGATGCCATGGAAGCTGCCGCCGAAACCGCAAACAAACACGACATCCCCTTTGTCATCGACCTTGTGGGAGTGGGATGCAGCAGTGTCCGGCGGGAATTTGCCAAAGAAATAATAAAAAAATACTCCCCCTCTGTTATAAAGGGAAACCAGTCGGAGATCTTTGCAATATGCGGTCTTGAACACCACGCCAAGGGCATAGATTCCGAGGACAGCACAGATATTAAAGCAGCGGCGGAAGTCGTTTCCGAAGCAGCAGGACGTTTCAAAACGGTGGCTCTTATATCCGGAAAAACAGACCTTATTTCGGACAGCAAACGCACTATAGCCGTGGAAAACGGAAGCGAGCTCATGCCATATGTCACCGGAATGGGCTGCGTCCTGGGAGTGCTGACCGGAAGCTTTCTTTCCGTAACGGAAAGCTCCCTTTCTGTAAGAGATCCCTTTGACAGCGCAGTCTCCGCAGCAGTGACCCTGGGTCTTGCCGGAGAATTTGCCGCAGAGGAATACAAAAAAACCGGCAGTCTGAGCAGATTCCACGGAGGGATCATTGACGGACTTTTCGCCATGGATAAAAAATTTTACACCACTAATTCGAGGTACCACGATTATGAAACCTGATGTTACCCTTTATTTTGTAACAGACAGCACAGGAATTGACGATGCAAAGCTTTCTGACATCGTTGAGAAAGCCTGCAAGGGCGGAGTTACCCTTGTGCAGCTTCGTGAAAAGGATCGGTGCGGACGGGACTTTTTAGCTCTTGCCAGTCAGATCAAGACTGTCACCGATAGATTTAACATTCCACTCATTATAAACGACCGGGTGGATATAGCCCTTGCCTGCGACGCAGCAGGCGTCCATGTTGGAAACGAGGATATACCAGTATCCGACGTCCGGAAACTCATAGGACCGGAAAAGATCGTCGGAGCTACCGCAAAATCCGTAGAACAGGCTGTCAAGGCTCAGGAAGCAGGAGCAGATTATCTTGGTGTGGGAGCTATCTTCCCCACATCAACAAAAGAAACAATACTAACCGATATGGAAACTCTTAAAAAGATATGCGGGGAAGTCACTATCCCCGTATGTGCCATCGGAGGTATCTCCTACGATAACTGCTATGTTTTAGAGAAAAGCGGTATCGACGGAATTGCAGTGGTATCTGCAATTGTAAAAAGTCCCGACCCGGAAAAAGCGTCCCGTGAACTGGCAGAAAGGATACTTTCCATTATATGAAAACAATACTGACAATAGCCGGCTCTGATCCCAGCGGAGGCGCAGGAATACAGGCAGATATGAAAACCTTTGCCGCCCACGGTCTTTACGGAATGAGCGTTATCACCGCTCTGACCGCTCAGAATACTCTGGGAGTTACAGACGTTTTCCCAGTCCCCACGGACTTTTATGAAAAGCAGCTTGAAGCAGTCCTGTCTGATATTCCCCCGGATGCAGTAAAGATCGGCATGATACCAAATGAGGACATCATTGAAATCACCGCAGAACTACTTGAGAAATACAACATTTCTAATATCGTCACTGATACTGTGATGGTGTCCACAAGCGGCAGACGGCTCATTGATGAAAAGGCAGTGGACGCGCTGAAAAAACGCCTGCTGTGCCGCTCCAGAATTATAACTCCCAATATTCCGGAAGCGGAAGTGCTGTGGAGTAATAAAATCGAAACCGAGGATGATATGAGATCAGCGGCGAAGGACATTTCCCGGGAAATCAACGGAGCTGTCCTTGTAAAGGGAGGACACATGGAAGGCTCAGCAGCGGACATCCTTTACTGCGGAGAGTTCTTCAAATTTGAAACCGAAAGGATAGACAATCCCAACACTCACGGAACGGGATGTACCCTTTCGTCAGCAATAGCCTGCGGTCTTGCAGAGGGTCTGGACATCCCCAAAAGCGTAGAACAAGCAAAGGAGTACCTTACAGCCGCCATCCGTGCAGGACTTGATCTGGGACATGGTATAGGTCCATTAAATCATTTAATTAAATAACAGACAGTTCGTTTGTGCCATCCTGTCTGTATACTAAACAAAACCCGGACTATTACGGGTGGAGTGTATCTGCCCATTATTTTTTTGGAGGAAATTTTATGTACACACTAAAAACCGAAGCTGCCTTTGACAGCGCCCACTTTCTCAGCGGATATGAGGGAAAATGCCGTAATCTCCACGGACACAGGTGGGTAATTTCCGCGGAGATAATGGGAGAACAGCTCGTTCCGGATGGTCAGCTCCGGGGCATGGTAGTGGATTTCGGAGACCTTAAACGTGATCTTAAAAGTCTCGCTGACGAGTTCGACCACGCCTTTATTTACGAGAAAAATTCCCTCAAAGAAACTACCGTTGCTGCACTAAAGGACGAAAGCTTTCACCTTATCGAAGTTGACTTCCGTCCCACAGCAGAAAATTTCTCTGAATATTTTTATAACCGCCTTGCAGAAATGGGGTACACTGTAAAAACCGTCACCGTGTACGAAACTCCCAACAACTGCGCAAGCTACACAAAAGACTAACGATCAAAGAGGTGCTACCATGCCAGAATATAAAATTGCAGAGACCTTTTCCAGCATTAACGGAGAGGGTACAAAAGCAGGACAGCTTTCCTTTTTCATCCGCTTCATCGGATGCAATCTCGACTGCTCCTACTGTGACACCAAATGGGCAAACGTCCCGGACGCTCCATATACCACTATGACCGATACAGAAATTATCGAACGTGTCTTTGACAGCGGAATAACCAACGTCACCGTAACCGGAGGTGAGCCTCTTATCCAGAAGGATATTATTCCCCTGCTGGATGGGCTTCTGAAAATCGGTAGGTACGTGGAGATCGAGACCAACGGAGCAGCAGACATCGAGCCGGTCATAAAAATGGGAGCGGTAAGACCCTCCCTTACAATGGACTACAAGCTGCCATCCAGCGGTATGGAAAAGCATATGCTGCTCAGTAATTTCAAGCTTCTTGACAGCAGGGACACCGTTAAATTTGTTTCAGGCAGCAGAGAGGACTTAGAACGTGCAGCGGAGATAATTTCCCGGTACTGTCTTACCGAAATATGCCCCGTTTATTTAAGTCCCGTTTTCGGAAAAATAAAACCGGAGGATATAGTCAATTTTATGCTTGAAAAAAAGCTGAACAGCGTTAATTTGCAGTTACAGCTTCACAAATACATATGGGATCCGGAAAAAAGAGGTGTTTAGATTGAATAAAAATATGGACAAGATAGATTACGCAGCAATAGAAGAGCATATCCGTGGGATATTATTGGCTCTTGGAGACGATCCGGACAGGGAGGGCTTAAAGGAGACTCCCGCCCGGGTTGCCAGAATGTACGGAGAAATTTTCGAGGGAATGAACTACTCCAATAAAGAGATAGCGGAGATGTTCAACAAGTCCTTTGAGGACGGCTACGACCAACGCAGCGGAGACATCGTAGTGGTAAAGGATATTGAGGTCTTTTCCTACTGCGAGCATCACATGGCGCTTATGTACGATATGAAAGTAACCGTCGCATATATTCCCAATGGACGGGTGCTGGGACTATCCAAGATTGCCCGTATAGCGGACATGGCGGCAAAGCGTCTCCAATTGCAGGAACGTCTCGGCGCAGATATTGCGGAAATAATCCAACTTGCCAGCGGTTCAGAGGATGCAGCGGTCTTCATTGAAGCAAATCATAGCTGTATGACCGCAAGAGGAATAAAAAAGCCCTCCGCCAAAACAGTAACATCCACCCTCCGGGGACGTTTTGAAACAGATATGGATCTGAGAAACAGGCTATTCATGCAGATCGGAAGATAATGATTTGAAAGGAAACTGTTTTATATGACTAACGAACAAAGAGCAGAAGAAATAATCAATAAGTATAAATTTGATTTTAATTGTATCCCTAAATCAGAAATAAGAGAGCTGATCGAAGCGGAGATTTCCAATTATCAACCCGGAAGCTCTGAATACATTCGCGTGCTTTGCGGATATTTATTCTGTATCGGCGATGAAAGCGACATCCCCCTGCTTGAAAAAGCCAAATACAGCATAAATATGGACGTTGGCTGCATGATAGACGGCGACTGGATAGAAAGTCTGAAAAACAATGGACAGCCAAGCGAATATTTATCCGAACGCAGCGACCTGATTGCAGACTTTACAGGGTATTATAAAAATTTCAAAGCAGACGATGACGATTATTAAAGGTATTAAAGGAGCATTTTTATGAAAGCATTAGTTTTATTCAGCGGCGGCGTGGACAGCTCCACCTGCCTTGCAATGGCTGTTAAAAAGTACGGTGCGGAAAATGTTGTGGCTCTTTCAGTCTCCTACGGTCAGAAGCATACAAAGGAGATCACCGCCGCAAACGCTGTGGCGAAACACTACGGAGTAGAGCATATCAAAATTGACCTGAGCCTGATCTTTCAGTACAGCGACAGCTCCCTGCTGTCCCATTCAGATGATGGGATCCCCCACGAAAGCTATGCTGAGCAGCTTGAAAAAACAGAGGGCTCTCCTGTTTCAACCTATGTTCCGTTCCGGAACGGACTGTTTATTTCCGCCGCCGCAAGCGTTGCTCTTTCAAAGGACTGCGGAGTGATCTTCTACGGCGCACACGCCGATGATTCAGCAGGAAATGCCTATCCGGACTGCTCCCCTGCTTTCAACGAAGCCATGAACAAAGCCGTCCGGGAGGGCAGCGGAGGACAGGTAAGGATCGAAGCTCCCTTTGTTGGAATGTCCAAATCACAGGTAGTAAAAACCGGTCTGGAGCTTGGAGTTCCCTACGAGCTTACATGGAGCTGCTACGAGGGAAAGGACGCTCCCTGCGGATCATGCGGGACTTGTCTTGACCGTATCGCCGCCTTTGAGGCAAACGGTGTCCAAGACCCACTAACGAGATAAAAAACTGCAAGGGGACGTCCTACAAAATAAGGACGTCCCCTCAACAGTATTACATAAGGAGATTTTCAATTATCTGCTTTCAGCGATATAGTTGGAAACACGGTTCTGGATTATTTTTGCCACTTCCGCAGCGGACTTCTGTCCCTCAAAATATGAGCCGGATTCCTCGGAAATGATTTTTGTAATATTGGTGTCATAGCGAAAGATATTGGTAACTGACTTGATGAAATCCATTACCTTCTGATTGTCCTCGTCAGTGTTCACACCTATCTTGAAGCTTTTGTTGCCGATCCAATATTCGTTGTCATAATACTGCTTTTCACCGTTTTCATCCTCCCAATAGGGACGCTCCTTCGCCGCCTCTGCTTTCTTTTCAATAGACGAAAGCTTCACCGGGAAACCGTATGAATTACCGGAAGAATACTGATCCTGATATTCGTCGGAATAGAAATATTTTATAAATTCCCATGCGCCCTCTGAATTGTTTGCCTTTGAAGTTATAGCCATAGATGTGCCTGCAATGATAGCAGAACCGCCGCCGGATGCTCCCGGTATACCCTTGTAGGTTATAGGCTCGCCGTATTTGCCATGCTCCATCTCGCGCAAAGAAGTAAAGTTATATAAATTGTACAGCTCAAAAAGGCGTTTTCCGCTGCGAAGATCATTTTCCTCTTCTTCCCAATAGCCCTGGTGATTTTCCCAGTAATCATCCGGAATACTTGTCGGGAAGCGGTTGCAGAATTCAAGCAGCTTTATGAAATTATCGCTTTCAAAGAAGCACTCTCCCGTCTCCTTGTCGATGTAGCTGCTGTAGTTGTAATATATGAAGGTCTGGAGAATATTGTCCTTTGTGTTGTAGTCCGGGAATGTTAACTTATCAGGATTTGAGTCAACAAAGCTTACAAATTCGTCCATTGTCCAGCCGGGAGTATCTCCCAGGAGCGAGCTCTTACCTATAAGTGTGGATATATTGAAATATGGTACTATCTCGTAAAGCTTGCCGTCCACCTCATATGCCTTAAAAATATTCTCAAGGAAATCAGATCTGCTTATATCAGGATCGTTGTCAATAAAATCATAGATATTTGCAAAAAGTCCCTTGGAAATATAACTGTCTATCGGCAATTCACTGTTAAGAATGATTATATCCGGAAGATTTCCGGCGACCATGTCATTATTCATTTTTGTAGTTCCTTCACTGTAGCCATAGTCATTATATGAAGTAAGCTCCACCTCATATTCAAGGCTGTTCTGGTTGAAATCAAGTATGCGGCGTTTAACGTCCATATCAAGATACAGTGAATAAAGCTTGATAAGCTTCTTGTCCGGAAGCTCCTCGGGAGGGATCTCGGTAAGAATAGAGAGGACCATGTTATCTCCGCCCCAGCCGTATGAACCTCCTCCATAGTATGTATAGTCATAGGTCATGCAGAGGATCCTTCCGTCCGGAAGTACAGTAGTAGTTTCAGTCTGCAATGTGGAAGTGTCTATGCCGGATTTGATCCAGTCAATGATTATTTCCGAATTGCCAGTCTCAATATCATATCCTATCAGACCGGAATCACGTGTTGCAAGGAGGTCATATTTTTCTGTACCGTTCATAAATGAACCGCCTATGTCATACGGATATTCCTTGCCGAACTGCTGATTTTCAATATCTATCTCCACAAGATTTCTTTCGGATTTCCACTCTCCGTTTTCTTCGTAGCTTCTGCTGGTAGTTGTAAAATATCTGCCGTCTCCTGCCTCATATATGCCGCTCATCCAGGTATTGTTGTCGACCTTTTCATTCACAAGCTTTTTCAGTATCTTTCCGGAAACATCTATAAGAAACAGCGTATTATCGCTCATCACCAGATATTGACTACCTCCGACTGATACAACATTGCTGAGATAGAAGTATTCCACATCCTCTGGTTCAAGGGCAGCAAGGCTTACATCTGACATAACAGTTCCGTCATCGGAATACTTTACAAGAAAATATTCGTTGCTGGATTCCCCTGTCTCCTGATCATAGGAATATTTATTGTGGATCGTTATAAGACCTCCGTCCTTATCAATGGAGATACTTCTGATGTTCCTTCCGCCGTTTATTCTATCGTCATCATCTCCGGCAAGAACTATCTCCTTTTCAAGAGTTCCGTCCAGAGAAACTATCTGGAGCATCGTTTCATTGTGACCTATCTCAGTATATCCATCGTCAGGAATCTCCGGATCGGTAGAAGGAACAGCAGTTTCCGCAGGTTCAGCTTCTGTACCGGCAGCATCTGTATCTGTAGCAGATGTATCACCGGACGTATCATCAGAAGCATCCGCATCATCGGAAACAGACTGAACCTCGTCCGGAGCAGCAGCAAAGACAGCATTTGTTACAGCAAACGCCACATCTCCACTTACATGAACTTCTTCCTCAGCAGGCAGATCATCGATCTTTACCTTTTCTGTCCAGTAATGATTTCCTAAAAAATAAAGCTTGTCGTTTGAATAAAGCACCTTATCAATATAATCCAGACCCTCCGGAAGAGTGATCTTCTCCGTAGAGTAAACGTGCTCCTTGGACGCCAGTACATCGCCCTTTTTACCGCAGGACGAAAATGTAAGCGCTATGGACGCTGTCATTGCAACAACAACTATTCCCGATATGATTCTTTTCATTAATAACTTCCTTTCGTGACACATGAATTTATAAAGACAATACCGTTATACGGCAGTGCTTGTCTGTTTTTCCTTTTTCTTTGGACGCTCCCCCTTTCTTCGTTTCTGCTCATTATATTTTCGCTTTGCAGCGTCAATAGCTTTATTAAAGAGCTTTTTCCTGTTTCTTATAAGCTTTCCGATAAGATATGCAGCAGTCACAACAGGAACGGATATACCAATGAACTGCATGACCAGCAGCAGCGCGGACTTGTCCTCGGAAATGCGTGCAGCATTTTCCCAGTAGGGATATACGACAGGTCTGTCGACTACCGAACGCATACCAAAGCTGCCTATTATAGAAAATCTTTTTTTCAGCTCATACCGTGATGAATTTTCGATAAAAAGACTGGTCTCATCATTAAGAGACATGGCTTCTTTGACCATCTGAGCTCCCGCACCGGTCACAGGACTTGGCAGGCAGACTTCATAGCTGCTGAACCGGGGAGTTTCCCCTAAAAGCTCGTACCCCTGATAAGACATAAATATTCTCGGTCTGTCTCCATATACCTTTTCCATGTCAGAATTGTCACTTTGCCTGAAAACTCCGGCTATAAAGAAGTATTTTCCATTTATTATGACAGGCTTGCCTGCAATATCGGAAGCGCCGTATAGTCTCCATGCCAGAACATCGTCTATTACCACCCGGTCATGCATAACATCATCGTCCGAATAATAGCTTCCGTAAAGAAGTTCCTGAGGATGAAAGAGGAAGAAATCTCCCCCCGTTGCAATAAGCTCCGCTTCGGAAGACGCCATCCCGATCTCTACAGTGATCTTCTTTTGTGCCGTGGAAAAAGCGTCCGCCCAAAGTCTTGCATTATCTTTTTCAGGGGACAGTGAATTTTCCGTCAGCTTTTTTTCTATATTCACACGTGTCATAAGAATGTTGTCTGTTATAAGCGCAAACTGATCCTCAAAATAAACGCTTATCTGAGCATACGGCATATCGCCGTCGGACCATCGGGAAACCATCTGCTGATCCGGGAGGGAGGCTTCAAGCGCCGACGAAAACAGCGTCATGACCCCAAAGAACAGCAAAGCCAACACATTGACTATGATAAGAACTATCCACTTAGCTCGCATATATGTGTAAACGCTCACACGGGCAATTACCATACAAAGAACTGCTGATGTCTTTGTATATATTTTGCCATCGGAGCTTTCCTCCCTTCGTATCATTTTTGAGATCAATAAATTATTTTATCAGTTTTCTTTAAGACGGATCTGATCTCCGGGCTTGATGGGACTTGTGGAGATCGTTATAATAAAATCGCCGTTGAATATACCTCCGGATACCGCCGAGGATGTATCATCAGAAGCAATGACGTCCACATCGATCCTCTCCGCCATATAACGGTTTCCCAAAGGACTGCTCTTCGACCTTACAGCCAGCAGAAATTTGCCGTTGTTGTCCTCACGTACAGCACTGTTGGGAACTATGTATTCATACCGCTGTCCCTTTGAACCCATAGCTATCTGTAAAGTCTGTCCCGGAGCGATGTCTCCCGTCACAGCAAATGTAAGGATCCTGCTTCTTGACGGATTTGATTTATCGGTATCAATAGAGATCAGCTTTGCAGAAGCGTCACCGCCCCAAAAATATTCTATCTCCGCTTCATCTCCTACCCTGACCTTCTTTGCCTGTTCAGTAGTGGCGGTTATTTCAATGGTATAGCCTTTTTCCGTCATTTCTATGGAAGCCGCAGGAGCATCCTTGGCAGCCTCCTCACCGGCGGAAAAACTAAGAGAAGCGATCTTTCCGCCCACCGGAGCGGTTATTTCAACTCCAATTGAATCCTTTTTCAGCCTGTCGATCTCATTTTGAGCGTCATCAACTGCCGCCTGAAGCTCCTGAATGTTAAGAGCCTCCTTACCTGCTGTTATCGCCTCTTCCTTCTGCTTGTTAGAAAGTGATATTTTTGCCTTTTCCAGTTCATTTTCAGCATTTCGGATCTTTGTTTCCTGCTCCTCCACAGTCATTGAAGCCTTTCCCTCAGCCTCCTCCATTTCTGTCTTTGCGTCATTCAGACGTATGTTAGCTGCATCAATTTTCTCCTGAATAGCATCGGCCTTGGCTTTAGCATCCTGCTTAAGTGATGCTATCAGGTCATCAAGGTCTTTCTTAGCCTTGTCATAAGTCTCAGTATTCATATTGAGCGTTATCTGCTCCGCGTGCAGACGCTGCTTGTAAGTGGCATCTATACTGGCATCTGCAAGAATGTTGTTATATTCCTCTTTAAGATATTTCAGCTCCAGCTCATACTGGGTAATTGACGCCTGTAATGAATTGATAACTGACATATCGGGATTTTCCTTCATATATTCATTATTAATACTTTCCTTCGCCTGGGAAATTGAAAGCTCCTTTTCTTCAATAGCACGTTTTGCAGCAGTTATTTTGCTCTGGTCTCCGGCGTCGGATATTTTACTCTCATATTCCTCTATTTTCTTCTCGGAAGCTGTCTTTGATTTTTCAGCGTCCTCAAGCTTCTTTTTAGCCTGTGTTATCTTTGCATAGTCCGCTGCACTGAGGGAAGAGTAATCATCTCCGGCAAGGATCGAAAGAGTATCATCATACTGTTTGATGTCTTTTTCAAGATCCTTTATCTCAGCTTCTATGTCACGAACCTTATCCTTTGCCTTTTTATAAGCAGCAGCATATCCGGAGATCTTGGGAAGCTCCTTCTTAAGAAGTTCCAGATCCTCCTCCTGTCTGGCTATGTCAAGCTCATCAGCTCTGTGATCGTAACCCGCTGACAGCAGGGCCTCATTATAAGCCTTTTTAGCCGCTCTCAGATTTTTTTCTGCCGCAGCAAGCTCATCGCTTTCACGATCCTCCAGCTTATAAATGACCTGACCCTTTTCCACAACATCTCCTGCCTTGACCTCAACAGAAGCGATGGTACGGGTCTCCCCCATTTTTAATTCGTAGGTCTGATTAGCCTTGACCTCGCCGCTTCCCCTTATCTGCTCGGAAAGAGTTCCTCCTTCAACATATTTGGCGGATACCTCCGGCAGAGAGTAGTTCATTATAGTGTTGGAGAAAAACGTCAGCAGAAGCATTATTATCAGAAAGATGATAATCGCGTTTTTCACCCATTCTCTTCGATTGTTTTCGTTCATGGTTATTTGCTCCTTAAATAATAATCGTAAATATTAATAATCATTTACCCGCCCCCTTGATATGGGGGCATAACAAATGCTGACGCATTTGTTTCCGAGTTTCCGCTGAGCGGAAACATAGGCAAGTTTCAGGGGATGGTCAAAATCTCCGTGCAGGGCGTCGCCTTGCTCAGCCCTTGATACCGCCGGAATAAGCGATACCCTCGACGAGATATTCTTCTCCGTACAGGAAGATCAGCAAGGTGGGGATCATGTAGATCGTCGCCACCGCAAAGGCAAGACCTATCTCACCCGAGTTGATCTGGGACAGGAACACCGACAGCGGATAGAGATTTGTGTCGGATAAGAGTATCAGAGGCTGCTCGACCATGTTCCAGTAATCTATGAATACCAGTATCGCCACGGAAAACAGCGCACTCTTACATAACGGCATACAAATGTGCAGGAAGATCTGCAATTCTCCTGCTCCGTCAAGCTGAGCCGCTTCAATAAGAGAAAACGGTATCCTGCGCATTATTTTGGAAAGTATGAACACCGCAAAGGGAGTAAATATTCCCGGTAGGATGATCGCCCATCTGGTGTCCAGGATCTTAAGCCAGTCAGAAACCAGATAGTTAGGAACAAGAGTTACCTGATACGGCATAAGCATCACAACTATGTATACAAAGAAGATCAGCTCTTTGAGCCTGCCTTTCAGCCTTGCGAAAGCATATGCCGCAAGAGAAGCAGTCAGAAGCTGGAATACCACAATAGGCACTACCAGTATCACCGAGTTCCAGAATTTCAGCAGATAATCTGGACTTTTAAAAAGTACCGTATAATACTGACTGAAGCTCACCATATCAGGGATAAACTTAAGATTTATCTGTTTGGAAATGAATATCTTTCCGCCGTCCTCAGTAGTGGCGAAGATCGCACCGTAGTTGGCATTTATCTCTGACGCGCTCATAAAGGAGTTTGCAATAGTAAGCACCGTAGGAGTGAGGAACGCAAGAGCAGCGACCGCGGCAAACAGTGTAAGTATCATCATAATGAGCTTCTGCCGCCATCTGGGGATACGCCTGAGCTTTTTTTTCTCTGTCAATCCTCCACGTCCTCTCCGAATTTATTTTCCGCAATAAAGAGCGCTCCGATAATGATTATCATAACGATCGCCATCAGTATCGCCGCTGAGGACAGCATCTGATAGTCGATATTACGGAACTTATTGTTCATATAGTGCTGGAGCATATAAAGACTGTCATATGGATAATCCCCTGTCAGCAGATATATCTCACGGAATACCTTAAAGGAGTTTATCAGCGAAAGAACCGTCACAAACAGGATCGTCGGAGACAGATACCGCAGCTTTATACGAAAAAATCTGTACATCGGTCCGGCGCCTTCCAGAGTTGCCACTTCAAGCAGATCCTTTGGTATGCCGTTTAACGCCGACAGAAACAGTATCATGTTGTACCCCAGATTCTTCCAAAGAAACAGTACAACAATAACCACCTGACCCTTAGAGGATTTGAGCCAGTCTATTTTATCAATACCGAAATTTGAAAGGAATTCATTCAGCGCACCGTTGTAATGGAAAATTACCTGCCAGATAAGCACAATGGAAGCCACCGGAACCATCATCGGACAAAGAAAGCTTGTACGGAACTGACTTACAAACGGGATCTTACAGTCCAGCAGCAGTGCCAGGAGCATGGACAGTACCACTGCCATAGGTACAGAAACAAGTGAAAACGTGAGCGTATTCAGTGACGCCCTGCGAAACGAAGAATTTTTAATTACGCTTATGTAATTATCCAGAAAAACGAACTCCTTGTTTATAGGGTTGTCAACCATAGAATAAAAAATAATGACCAAAAAAGGAATTATAAAAAAAACCAGAACCCCTGCCAGACTTGGTACAAGACACAGATAGGGAAAAGCCGCATCGCTTTCCAAAAGCTTTCCAGGGGCAATTTTTTTTCTTTTCATCTCATTGACGCTGCTCCGTAACGAGCATTTCTCCTTCCGCATAAACTTAGCAGGGAAGCTTCCCAATCGTACATTGTATATTATATCATATAAAAAATTATTTTTCCATCAAAAATAAAAACTGTAATCAATTTTTAAACATTAGGCGTATATTTGTAATTTTTGTAACCGTTTTGAAACATTTTATTGGTTTAAAACGATAATACTGTTCCCAAGTCAAATAATAGACAAAGTCAATATTTTGATTTAGGAATAGTATAAGAAACCGCCCCAAGGCTTAGAAGCACAAAGGCTTTGACCTTAAGAGCGGTTTTTCCAAATATTATATTCATTGCCGCATAAGACAATACTATGTCTTATGTAGCATCGTTATGCAGACCGAAGCTGATGGACAGAGCGCTGTTTACTTTTGTCATAGCAGTAGGGTCAAGCTCGCCCATACGCTCCTTAAGCCGTTTTTTGTCAATAGTACGGATCTGCTCCAGCAGTACGATGCTGTCCTTTTGCAGACCGCATTTGTCGGCATTTACTTCAATGTGGGTAGGAAGCTTGGATTTATCCCGCTGACTGGTGATCGCCGCAGCGATTACCGTGGGACTGTGCTTGTTTCCCACATCATTCTGGACAATAAGCACAGGACGTATCCCTCCCTGCTCAGAACCGACAACAGGACTCAGATCTGCGTAATAGATTTCTCCCCTTTTGACTGACATTCCATACACTCCTAATTTCACCGAGTTGCGGTACAAAGTGCCGCCGTATGGTATTATTGTTGACGGTTTTTTTTAAAATAATCATTAACAGGAAAATTTCCCGGGGCAATACCGCACATACACAGAGCTCATGTGCGGGTCGCCTTTGTACAGTATATGCGGCATGGGAAGGATTTGTCAATCTGCCGGGAAGCTCCCAAAACCAATGATCTGCTTTATATATTGAACGACTTTCCCGGCGGCTGCACCGCCACGCCTTATGCGATATAGTATAAAAAATTTTTTAAAATATGTATTGACAAATCATATTATATGCTGTATAATAATATTAAGATCATAATCACAAACAAGTTAAAGGAGGGCTATTATGGTTTTTCCTGTCAGCGCCGCCCTGCTGGACGCGCTTGTACTTTCCGTTGTTTCCAAGGAAGATACCTATGGATATAAAATTACCCAGGAAATACGTGAGGCAATGGAAATGTCCGAATCCACACTATACCCTGTTTTAAGACGTCTTCTGAAAAGCCAGTGTCTTACAAGCTATGACCGTGAGTATATGGGCAGAAACAGAAGATATTACCAGATAACCGAGCAAGGGATCGCCCAGCTTGAAACTTACCGCAGTGAATGGGAGCTGTACAAGGATAAGATCAGCGGTCTGATTTCCGAAAAAGCGGAGAAGGAGGATACAGTATGACAAGAGCAGAATATCTCGCAGAGCTTGACTCTCACCTTATTACCCTGCCCCGGGAAGAACGGGATATGGCAGTAAACTTCTATAAAGAATATTTTGATGAGGCAGGTCCTGAAAAAGAGCAGGAGGTCATTGAAGAGCTTGGAAAGCCCTATAATCTGGCGAAGTCCATTATAGGAGAAACATCATTATATAACAAAAGCGATGTATACATAAACTATAAAGCCAGCAAACCTTTGCCCCGGAATAATACCGACGTTTTTGTTTCACTCCAGAAGCCGGGAGCTTTTGCGGATCAGTCGTCAGACACTGCCGAAGACATTATGCCTCAGAGAGCCAGAGAGGAAGCCAGAGCAAAAGCCCAGGAGCAGGATGCTATGCCGCTCAGCGGACAGAATAGTACAGCTTCCGACCCGAATATACATTTCTATGGAGCAAGCACAGAATCCGGAAATTCCAGTGAGCATAAGCAGGAACAGCAAAGCGGAGATCAAAAGGAAGGGAATGACTCAAATATGTCCGGTATGTTCGATCAATACTATAATAAGGGATACGAAAAAAGCTCCGGGAATGCATATCAAAAAAGCACTCCCCCTAAGAAAAAGCCAATGAGCGCCGGTAAGATTATTTTCTGGATATTTATGACAATATTTGTGATTATTCCATTTGTTCTCCCTTTGGCGATAGTCCTGCTCATAGCCATACCCATTGTAATGCTTGCCATCGGAATTGCAGCTGTGGCGTGTATAATTACAGCGATCATAGCTATCGTTTCAGGAATTTTAAAGATCTTTGTATCCATACCTACAGCAATAGGTCTTGCAGCGTCAGGACTGCTTATAGCCGGTATCGGATTTATGATGATGTCAGCAGCACTCGCTTTCTTTTTCAGATTCCTGCCATGGCTGGTAAAGAAGATAGTTGGATTTTCCGGAAGGAGGGCTGAACAATGAAAAAGCTCTGTTTAAGGCTTCTGATCTCCGGAGCAGTTCTTGCAGTAACAGGAGTTGTTGTACTTTCTGTTGCCTATCTTAACGGCTTCATTGACGAGATGCCTTCCCTGTCCATCCCGGTTCGCAGTTACTCCACCATCAGCGAAGCTGTCGATAATGGAGAATATTCCGAAACAACATTTGCCACAACATATGTTATGGACGAAGCGATCCCCAGTGACTACGGCGATTATGACAGTGTAATACATTTGGACGCTGACCCCGATGATATAAATAACCTTGACATTGATATAAACATGGGAACTTTCAATATACTCCCCGCAGATTCATTTGCAATTTGCGCAAACAATATAGAAACTGACTGGATAAAATACAGTATTGACGGTGACCGTCTTTCTGTAAGCTTTGATCCTGAATTTGAATTCAAACTGTTTGACTTCAATTTCGGGAACGACTCTGCGGAAATTCTTCTCTTTGTTCCACAGAAGGTATATGAAACAATAAGCATTGACGTTGATGCAGGAACAGCAAATATTTCCGGCATGACCGCAAATAACCTTGATTTTGATATGTCTGCTGGAGATGCATATGTGTCAGATACAGCAGTATACTATAATTCCGACATAAAAATGAGCGCAGGCTATTCTCAGTTTACAAGATGCACTCTTTCAAATTCCAGCAGTATAAAAATATCTGCCGGAAGCATGGAATTTGATGAAAGCTCTGTCACCGGCGTCAGTGACATAAAAATAAGCGCCGGATCACTCTTTATGCATCTTATGGACACTTTTTCACTTTATAGTATATCGGCAGAAAAAAGCGCCGGAGAAATTTACATCAACGGTGAACCAACAGCAAAAGCATTTAATTCCTATCCTGCGGTGTCAGACCCTGTAGGAACAATGAACGTTAAGGTTTCAGCAGGAAGCTGTTATATATATTTTGAGGAGGATTGATTTTTATGAACAGACTTATGAAATGTGAATCGGACAGAGTGATTTGCGGAGTGTGCTCCGGAGTTGCACGTTATCTCCATATTGACGTTACCGCTGTGCGTGTGGTATGGGCAATTCTGGGTGTTACAGGAGGCTTCGGAATAGCTGCATATATCATCGCTGCTCTGATAATGCCAAGCGATAACGGCAAGGCTGAGCCTTGAGCGGGGAAGCCCCCGCAGGCATATTCTACCCCCACATTTTGTAAATTCAAATGATTTTGTTTACAAAGCCCCCTATCAAGGGGGCGGGTATGTAAAGCAAAAGGTGGAAGATCTGCAATAGAGGACTTCCACCTTAAATTTTATGCATACTTCATAATGACATTCGCTGCGTCCTTGAGGACAGCCGCTGCCTCCTCAAGATATTTCTTCACAGAAGCGCTGCTGATGTCAGAGGACATCTCAATTGCCTGATTCAGGCTGTCCCTGCTGACATTTACCTGTGTCTCATACAGAGAATCAAGCTGTTTTAAAGCAGTTTCCTCCATAGCCTTATAGCTTGCTTTCAGATCCTTGATAGTGTTATTTCTTATATCGTCGTAATTTTCCAGAGCGGTATCAATTATATCGGTCTGGCGTTTTTTATGCAGGATATTTTTGAAGAACGGCATAGCACCGCTTGGGAACTCGTCTCCCCTGCCTCCGGAAGCTGCGGTTATTACAAACTCGGAAACGATTCCCGTCATGCTTTCAGCCTGATCGTCGGAAAATGAATTTGCCTCCCCCAGAAGAGAACTCAGACCCAGCTTCTTGGAAAGCTCCGCACCAAGCTGTGCAATAATGGAGTTAAGCCTCTGACCGTGAATATCAAGACATCTTCTGTAAGCCTCTCCTACCTTGTCAACAAGATAGGAATAGAAATGCTTGTCGATGTCCTCTGCGGTAGCTGTATTGCGGCTTTCCAGAATGTCCTCCCTGAGCTTTGAGAAGAATCCGTACATCCACTGCTCCGCCTCCTGCTGCATTTCGGTAACGCTGAGCAGTATCTTCGGCTTTTTGTTTACCAGTGCGCTTGCCAATGATAAGCACTCTATTTCGATATTCTTGGATATGTCGTCCAGCTTTTTCCTGTCCATAGCCATCATATCGTAGATCATTTTTATTCTTGCAGCAGTATCCTTTATCATAAGGTTCAGCATGGTAAGAACACGCTGTGTGCGGATAATATCCTTCTGCAAAATGATCTCACGTTTCAGGGACATCTCAAATTTCAGGAACTCAGTCTCGTAAAATTCCTGGAAGCCCTTTATATCCGGACGGTTAAGACCGATCTTACGGCGGTATTCGTCTATGCCGCTTACTCCGTAAACAAAAGCGTTTGGCATGATAGCCTCGCACCGCTCATTTACGCGGTTTACGACCTTGTCAATATCCTCCCGGGTGTTCATGGCGTCTATCATATTTACCAGAACATACAGCTTGCTGAAGCTGAGAGGACGTATATGACTTGCCAGAAAGAACTGTTCCGACTCGGAAAAGGGAGACAGCGCACTTGCAACATAGATAACTGCGTCAGCGTTGACAAGATAATCCTGAACCTGTTTGTCAAGACAGTCAAGGTCACTGAGACCCGGAGTATCAACGATCCTTATTTCCTTAAGGATCTCAGTATTATCCCTTATATCTATGTATTCAAGAGTGTCCGGAAAAGCTCTCATAAGCTTTTCCAGTTTTTCCCGAGCCAGATCGTCAACAGTAAGAGTTATCCTCTGACCGCTTTTAAGTACCGCTTCCACCTTCGGATTTTCGCTGTAGCTTATTGAATTTATCGTAAAGGTCTCCGGAGCAACATTTACCGGAGCGATGGATTTTCCCAGTATAGCGTTGATGATGGTGCTCTTTCCACGTTTGAAATCACCAAGTACCACTAGGGAAAAAGCTTCCGTACGGCGTTTCGTAATAGCTTTGTCCCATTCCCGGAGATGCTCTGCAAATTCCTCGCCAAGTATGGTACAAAGAGGCTTGTTTGTAATAAGAGATTTAAGCTTGCTCTGAACATATTCTATATCAGGCTCTGCCGCAGCATAGCTCATAGAAGCATCGCGCTCTGTAATATCGGACATATCACACACCCCCCTTTGCAGCGTCAAGAATGATCTCACATCTTACCTCCAGAGCCTGCTTGTTCACAGTGTGAACGTCAGCTCTGTTAAGATCGGTACGCCAGTTATACAAAGCTTCACAGCTCAGGAATTCAAGTCCTGCAAGCACCCTTCTGTCAAAGGATGAACAGTTTTTCGGCATAACGATATTCCTTGCCGGAGTGATATGTAAAACCTCATACTGTTTCAAGAGCTCGTTAAGATCAAAATTATCCTTTGCATAAGCATTGAAGCCGCCTTTACTGCGGATGCTGTTAATGATCGTCGGATACTCCTGAGGATTGCTGAGACAGATCATTCCGGCACGATCTCCGGTAACGTCTGCAAGCTTGATCCACTCGGAAATAGTTCCTGCGATCTGCATTACAGAGCCGTCATTTAAAGCGGGAATGTATTCCTCGTCACCATCCGATTCCGTTACACCAAAGTAAGGAGCTGCAATTATGAAAATACAATGGTTATTCTGGATATGTCCGCACTCACAGCCAATGAGAAAACGAAGCTCCTCCTTGGAACAGGATTCGATGACCCCGGTGGTGATAGCGATACATGGGTCAGTGCCCTCTGCCGCAACAGAGTAGATCTCAAATTTATCCGGAGCGTTCCTTACATAAACTGTAGGGACACTTATCTGAAGTCTTTCGGCGCATACCTGAACTGTATTGTAGATATCCGGATGCTTCATAGAACCTGCAATATCCGCAGACTGGAACAGTTTCTTGATCTTATTGGGGATCTCACGGCTTACAAGACTTTTATATACCTTCGACCAAGCCGAGAAGGACGATATTTTCTGCTTTACCGAGAAATCAGCATCAAAAGCATAGTCCAGCATACCGCCTACAATGTGATCCTTATAGGAACGGGTGCGGGCGCTCAGATAGGCGGCAAAGCTTGTGTCTATATCAAGCAGCGGATTGTAGTCCGCTGTTTCAGCAGAATTAAACATAGCTAAACTCTCCTTTTTGAAAATTGTGCATCATGCCTGTGAAAACTCATACCGCCATATTGTCGGTAAGTGTCTTATGCAGATTATAAGTCTCCGCCAGAAGTGAGCCCGTATACTCAGTAATGGTCTGAAGCTTATCTCTCTCGTTATCTGACATATTTTTCTTTTCAGTTTTAAGCTGATTAAGATTATCCAGCGTTTTCTGAGTATCAAGAAGTATGATCTCAGTCTCGCTTTCGATCTTGGATTTAAGTCCCTGGAATGCTGCAAATACCTGCTGACGTACAGTTTCTGTAAAGTCGCTGGAAATTTTCATTTCATGGAACTGCTTTTTAACGTTCTGCTTGAAGCCTGCCTTGTATTTATCTATCCTTTCCTGGACAAGCAGCTTGTCTACTGAGAGCTTTCCGGTGAATGTTCCCGCAATGCCGGCGATAGCGGCTATGCAAAGCACTACAGGCGCTGCGGATATTCCGATAAGTGCAGCAAGGGCGAAGAATGTAGCCGAGAATCCTGCCAGTCCCGTTGTACCGCCGAGGAGCGCACCCTTGATGCCCGCCTCGCGGAAGCCTATGAACAATCCTCCCGTTCCAACGCTTCCGATAGCGACGCTGATGATCTGATCCACCACGCCGCCGTTTCTGGAATGTCTTCCGGCAACTGAGAACATTTCCTGTATCCTGCTTACCGAAGCAAAGAACTCGTCCTCGAAGGACTGGAGACGCTCTGCCTCATCGCTGAGGGCAACATTGATCTCGTTCTGGATCTGCTCGCATATGATCTGAGCCTTGTTTTTGATATTCTCCTTGATCTTTTCCGTCAGCTTGGAATATACGATCTTGATCTTATCCTTTTTAAGGTCGTCTGCGCTCATGGGGAAATCGTCGATAACCTTCATGGCAGTTTCCTCGATCTGTATCCAGTAGCTGTCAAGGATCGGCTGCAAGCCTTCAAAAACCTTATTTGCCGCGTCGTTTATGCGTACAAATTCCTCACGCTTTTTGGTACGAATATCGTCTATCTCCTCGATAGCGGCGGTGTATTTGTCCATAAATTCGTCTGTTTCCATCATAAGAGCGTTTTCTCTGAGGATTATAGAGTTTATAAGCTCCGAGCCTGAGCTGATGATCTTATTCGCCAGTATCTGGAGAGTAATAGCTCCTCTTTCCTGTGTGAGCATTGTTTCAAGAGCTCTTTCAAATGTGGGGAAATTACTTTCCTCCAGCATAGCAGCATCGCCGCTTTCCTTTGCCATAAGAGCCTTTTTAGCATAAACGCCGATGACCCTGGGCTTGCCGATCTTTCTTTTATAGACAGCAAACTCCTTGGAATCCTCACCCATCACCAGCTTTGCCTTTTCCATAACATAGCTTCCGATACGCTTTTCAACGGTCTCCACGATCCGATCCTCGTCCTCCTTGGAGAAAGTACCGAAGCAGTTTACTGCGAAAATGATACGTCCCATATCGCTTGTAAGCATTTTCTTTTCAAGAAATTCCTTTTCAAACTGGGAGAAGGGGGAATTTGCACTGATAACGAAAACCGCAGCGTCTATCTCCGGCAGAATGGACAGCGTAACGCTTGTCATCTGTTCGTCATCGTTAAGACCGGGAGTGTCGATAATATCAACGTTGTTTTTACAGAAGTCCGTATCGTAGTAAACGGTAGCCTGCTTAACGGTCTCCGCAGTTTTTTCCGATTCGTAGGACAGCTTTGTAACATAATTCTCCAGCTTATCAATATCGACCCGTTCGGACTCCCCTGTTTTATATTCGACCATAACATAAGGGGTCTCACTGTATGTAACTCTGTTAAGAGTAGCAGTGGCAGGAAGAACGTCCGCAGGAAGGACCTCCTGACCCAGCAAAGCATTTATCAGCGTACTTTTGCCTCGCTTGAACTCGCCCACGATAGCGACTTCAAACCGCTCTCCTGAAATTTTTTCAATGGTCTCAGCAATTGATTTCGCGGTATGTTCAAGTCCCACGTCCTCACTGTACTCTTTAAGCTGCGAAAGATTTTCTGTCAGCTCGGAAACCATTTCCTTATAGGCGGAATAGCTTCCGTAGTTCAATGCCTGTTCCATAGAGATCCTCCTAACCAAATATATATCATATAAATGAAAAATTCTCATAAATATACACGTTAATTATACCATACAATAAAGCATATGTCAATATCAATAAAAAATTTTCACAAAATAAATTTCCAATCATTTAATTTGCCGAAAGAAAAAACGGAAGCCATCCGCTGCTGTAACGGACGGCTTTACATATAACGACCAGAAAATTATTCTTTTTCAATAGTCTGAACTTCCGAAACATCCTCATTTGTAAGCTTTGAAGTATCATCTTCTAAATTACCCTTTTCATATTCTATAGCCTCATTAAGCCCCTGCATAATACTTTCATATACGCTCATAGCTATTCTCCTTGATTTATTATTGATCTACTCTCATAAATAAGAATTTAACTGCCCGATAAACAGGAATTTTACATAAGATATTTATTATATCTGATTCAGCCAATACAACACATATGAAAGCAAAATAAATAATGTAGGAATTGCTATCAGCAACAATATCCCGACTAAATGATTCTTCTTTTCAGTTCTCGAAGCTGTCAATCCGTATGGTTCCTTCCACAAATGTGTAACGGTTAAAAAAATATATATAACCCAATATGTACATGAAGGAATTGCCGCATATCCTGTCCATTCTGAATTAGTTAATACAGTTCCTCGCTCAAATAATAAAAAGCTTATAATTGAAATAATCGGACAAATATAATGCAACAATAGATTGGCTTTCTTTGGTTCCAATCCTCCAAATAAATCTGTATGGGATTTACTTTTTCCAGATTTGAATCGTGGTGCCAAAAAAAATGCAAAAACAAACATAGTAGCCGCAAGACCACATGTAGCTGTATATCTCAATCCTTTTATTAATACAGGAACTTTACCAAATCCCAATAATTCTCTAATAGCAAAGCCACAGAATAAAACACTTATCGCAAGAGCAATAAAATTCTGAAGAAAAGTGTAGAACTTCAATATGTTAAGCTTGTTCTTTACTTTTAGAAAGGTTGCACCTTCCATCAAAACAAGTAAAAGGTTAAGTATTAAAGCTATAATTAATTCAAATATTCTCATTCATTTATTTCCCCTAAAATTTCGATTTATCTTCGTAACCATTATATCTTATAACAGCCATTTTGTCAATAAAAAACGCCGTGCCATCGTGACACAGCGTTTTGTGTTATTCAGAATCAAATCAGTTATTGATAAGCTTATCCTCATCGCTCCAGCTGTAAAGCTTTCTGATGTCCTCGCCTACGATCTCAGCGGGATGCTCAGCAGCGATCTTTCTCATAGCCTTGAAGTGTACCTGTGAACCGGCATCGGACATATCAAGCAGGAACTCCTTTGCGAAGCTTCCGTCCTGAATATTTTTAAGAACCTGCTTCATAGCCTTCTTGGTGTCCTCTGTGATGATCTTAGGACCGGTCACATAGTCGCCGTACTCAGCTGTATTGGAGATGGAGTATCTCATTCCTGCAAAGCCGGACTGATAGATCAGGTCAACGATAAGCTTCATTTCGTGGATACACTCAAAGTAAGCGTTTCTGGGATCGTAGCCAGCCTCAACAAGTGTCTCGAAGCCTGCCTGCATGAGAGCGCATACACCGCCGCAGAGAACAGCCTGCTCACCGAACAGGTCGGTCTCGGTCTCTGTACGGAATGTAGTTTCAAGAACGCCGGCTCTTGCGCCGCCTATACCGAGAGCGTATGCAAGACCTATGTCTGTAGCGTCGCCGGTAGCGTCCTGCTCAACAGCGATAAGACAAGGAACTCCCTTGCCAGCCTGATATTCGCTTCTTACAGTGTGTCCGGGACCCTTAGGAGCGATCATGATAACGTTTACGTTCTTGGGAGGAACGATACAGCCGAAGTGGATGTTGAATCCGTGAGCGAAAGCCAGTGTCTTGCCCTCTGAAAGGTTAGGAGCGATCTCCTCCTTGTAAAGCTTAGCCTGCTTCTCGTCTGGAATAAGGATCATGATAACGTCAGCAGCCTTTGCAGCCTCAGCAACGGAAAGAACCTTCAGACCCTGGGATTCAGCCTTAGCACGTGAGCTTGAACCCTCGTAAAGACCAACAACAACGTTTACACCGCTGTCCTTGAGGTTAAGAGCGTGAGCGTGTCCCTGTGAGCCGTAGCCGATGATAGCGACGGTCTTACCGTCCAGTCTGCCAAGATCACAGTCCTGCTGATAATAAATTTTGTTTGCCATTTTAAACAACCTCCGTATAAAATTTGTTATATCAAAACGGATATACCGTTTGAGCGCGACTTATTTTCTGCACTATTTTCTTATGGTCTCCGCACCCTTCTGGATAGCAATAACTCCTGTGCGGACTATTTCCTTTATCCCGTACGGACGGATAAGCTCCTCAAAGCGTTCAAGATGGACAGTGGTGTCGGAGATCTCAATAGTCATGGTAGTCTGGGATATGTCAATGATCTTTGCCCCCATGATCTCGCAAATTGTAAGTATCTCATTTCTCTGCTTTGAATTAGCATTGATCTTGATAAGCTGGAGCTCCCTTGAAATAAACTCATGAGGCGCAAGAGCCTTTACTTTAAGTGTGTCAATGAGCTTGTTGAGCTGCTTTTCAAGCTGTTCGACGGTATGCTCGTCCCCGTCTGCAACGATGGTCACTCTGGAAATCTTGGGGTCATCCGTCTCCCCCACAGCCAGACTGTCAATATTGAATCCGCGCCTTGAAAAAAGTCCGGAAATTCTTGACAGCACACCTGCATGGTTCTCCACAAGAATTGATATTGTATGTTTCATTTTATTTTCACTCTCCCAAGGGGAGAAATTCTCCTTTCGCAAAATTTTCAAAGGACAGCCGGATTTACGACCCTCCTATCAATTTTACCATATTTTACGATATGCGTAAAATATATATTTTTTATGCGTCATATAACTTGAAGTTATGTCGCATTACAATGTGGATTCATGTCTCCATACATTGCATTCCAGCAGATACGCATCTTTGGAATTGCAGAGGTGCTCTATCGCCGCCTCGGCTTCCGCCATAGTGGAGACACGCTCCGCATCAATGCCGTAGGACTTTGCAAGCATCACAAAATCCGGATTTCCGTCCGCAATGTGTACAGCCGTCTGATTGTCGCTGTAAAGATTTGTTTGCAGCTCACGAACCATTCCAAGACGGTTATTCCGCATGATTATTATTTTAACGGGAACTTTTTCCTGAACGATGGTAGCAAGCTCCATCATCTGCATCTGGAAAGAGCCGTCCCCGCAAATCGCGACTGCTTCATATTCGGGAGAAGCAAGCTTCGCACCGATTGCCGCAGGAATGGAATATCCCATAGTACCCATACCGCCGCTTGTAAGGAAGCGTCCGTTTTTAAACTGGAAGTTATTGCAAGTCCAGATCTGATTCTGTCCCACGTCAGCAACACATATTGTCTTTTCGGGAAGCCTTGCAGAAAGCTTACGGATAAACATTTTCGGATTTACATAACCCTCTGTTTCATCCTCCTTGGGGACAGTGTTTTTCACCTCAGAAAGCTCGGCAAGCCACTCTGCACGTTCAGCGGAATCCATAGCAGCCGCAAGCTCTGTGAGAATATTTTTGCAGTCTCCTACAAGGGGAATGTCAACATGGATATTCTTTCCGATCTCGGCAGGGTCAACATCAATGTGAATTATCTTAGTAGTCTCCGCAAGGAATTTCGGAGAACGGACAGCCCTGTCTCCTACCCTTGCGCCAATAAGGATCATCGTATCGCACTTGGAAACAGCCTCGTTTGCTGTTTTTACTCCATGCATACCCAGCATACCCATATAAAGAGGATGCGCCGACGGGAAAATTCCCAGTCCCATCATGGTGGAAACAACGGGTATCTTAACTTTCTCTGCAAAAGCTACCAGCTCCTGCTCCGCCTTAGCGGAAATTACTCCGCCTCCCGCACATATAAGAGGACGTTCAGAGCTTTTAAGCGCCTCGCAGACCTTTTTTATCTGAAAGCCGTTTCCCTTGATAGTGGGCTTGTAGGTACGGAGTTCCACTGTCTCAGGATATTCAAAATCTATCATAGTCTGCTGGATGTCGACCGGCACATCGATAAGCACAGGACCGTTTCTTCCTGTCCCTGCAAGGTAGAAAGCCTCTTTAAAAATTCTGGGAAGCTCAGAGGCGTCCTTGATAAGATAGCTGTATTTAACAAACGGCTCAGCCGTACCGGTGGTGTCTACCTCCTGAAAAACGTCGCAGCCGATCTGGTCTGTGGAGACCTGTCCGGTGATACAGACAAGAGGGATACTGTCGGCGTAGGCGGTAGCAATAGCGGTCATAAGATTCATCGCTCCCGGACCGGATGTTGCAATGCAAACAGCAGGCTTTCCGGTAAGTCTGGCATAACCGCTTGCAGCGTGACCGGCATTATCCTCACGACGGACAAGTATATGCCGTATATCCGAATGTGTAAGAGCGTCATAAAATGGACAAATTGCAGCGCCCGGATAGCCAAAGACGACCTTTACACCCTCATTTTCAAGACATTTTACCATTGCTTCTGCGGCTTTGAGCATTTCAAGCACTTCAATCACTCCAATCATAAATATTTTGCTTTATTTATAGCAGCGTATTCTTTAATGATACATCTTTTCGACGATAAAGTCAATGGTTTACCGTGATTTACTGATTAATTTTTTACAGGCAGATTCACAAAATATTTACATTCTAATATTACGTAAATTCGTAAAATCATATTGACAAATCAAATCAATTATGATATTATGCAATTACGGAATTCCAAACAATCATAAAAGGAGGCTTTTATATGGCTGAAAGAGACTACGGCACAGAGATCGACGCTCTGAGAAATGACATAAACGAGATCAAAGAGCTTCTGAAAGGAAGCAATGACAAAAGCCGCCCGGACAGTAAAATATTTGACAAAATGAAGGATATGTCCACTGACAAACATCTGAATTCACTCATGGACAGGATACAGAACGAATGTGAAGCAGACGGCAGCATAGGAAAAGTCGTTTATCTGGGAGTGTTTGCCTCCGGAGGCAGACAGTCAAACTGGATAAGCGAGTTAAAGGCAGATGACCTGTTAAAGCTTATCGAAAACAGAACTGCTGAAAAAGTCCTTGCCTGTATCGGAAGCAGCGACAAGCTGAATATCCTGCTTGCTCTTTTAAAGAAAACCATGACAGTTGCCCAGCTTGTAAGCGAATGCGGATTCAATTCAACGGGACAGGTATATCATCATCTGAATACATTAATTGCCGCAGACCTTGTTCAAGAGGATCTGGAATACTGCGGCAAAGGATATTATATCGTTATCCCATACCGTGTTCAGGGTATTGTCATGCTGCTTTCCGGAATCAACGATATGCTTGACACGAGATACAGCAGCGGAAGCTGGAACGAAAGTAAATAGTCACCCCCACAAACTGTAAATAATCTCCTAAAAAGTAAAGGCTGCATATTGTCGTGCAGCCTTGCTGTTTTTATATTGGTCAAAAATATTCAGACATATTCGTCCCAGTCATCCCAGTCTTCCCAATCTTCCCAATAGATCTCATAGGTGTTTCTGC
>JAFLUJ010000309.1 GCA_022511485.1 Oscillospiraceae bacterium
GACTGTATACTCATTTCCGTGGTGCTTCCGCTGCTTCTGGAGGACACCGAACCTCCCCGGAAATCATAGCAATACGCAAATACCCCATGCTCCGCAAGCGCAGCCGCCAGATCGGATATGTTCTCATGGGAGGAATTATATCCGTGACTTAAAATCATTGCCGGGACTTTATGTTCAGCACCTTCCGGAATAAACGCTTTTCCATATATAGTACCGTCTCCAACGGAAACGGACATTTCGTTTACGTTTACCTGATATTTCATAAATAAACCTGCTTTCAAAATTGCTTTTAATATATTATCTCATATAAAAGAAAAATTTTCAATTACAGACCGGTTACAATTGGTTACAGAATTATTAAATTTCATGAAGTATTAATACTTGAAAAATCCGTCGGAATTTGCTATAATATACTTTGTCTGTGAAAGAAAGGATTGAGTGTATTGAAAGAAACAGAAAAGCTTAGCTTTAAAGAGGGCTTGAAGGATGGCATACCCATAGGTCTGGGATACCTGTCAGTGTCCTTCAGCTTCGGAATATCCGCCGTGTCAAAGGGTCTGTCATGGCTGGCGGCAACAATAATTTCCATGACAAATCTTACCTCGGCAGGACAGGTGGCGGGACTTACAATAATCTCCGCCGCAGGAACGCTGCTTGAAATGGCTCTTGCACAGCTTATTATAAATATGAGGTACTCGCTTATGAGCCTGTCCCTGTCTCAAAGACTTGACAGCAGCTTCACCCTGCCACACAGATTCCTCGCTTCGTTCGGCATAACCGACGAGATTTTTGCCGCCGCTTCCGGAAAGGGGAGGGATATAACTCCCGCCTATATGTACGGTCTTATTTCACTACCATTTGTGTGCTGGTCTCTTGGTACTCTTTTAGGAGGTATCGCCGGAAGCATAATGCCGGATATGCTCAGAAATTCCCTGGGAATAGCCATCTACGGAATGTTCATTGCAATTTTTATCCCTCCCGCAAGAAAATCTGTGGGAGTTTTGGTGACAGTGGCAATTGCCGCAGGTCTTAGCTGCTGTTTCAGATTTATTCCAGTGTTTGAACATCTTTCCTCCGGCTTTGCAGTTATAATCTGCACTCTTGCAGCCTCCACTGCCGCAGCGCTTCTTTTCCCAAGGAAGGAGGCTGATGCAGAATGACCACAGCACAGCTTGCCGCTTATATCGGAGTAATGGCAGGAGTTACATATCTGGTCCGTATGCTTCCGATAGTGATATTCCGGAAGAAGATCAAGTCCAGATTCGTGACGGATTTCCTTTACTACGTCCCATATGCTGTTCTGGGAGCAATGACTATACCGGCAGTTCTGTTTTCCACCGGCAGCATTATTTCCGCTGCCGCAGGGCTTATCGCAGCAGTCCTGCTTGCCTTCAAGGACAAGGGTCTGCTTGCAGTAGCCGCTGCCGCTTGTATAGCCGCCTTCGCCGCAGAGGTCATCATGAGGTTTGTTTTGCAGTGACAGATATAATCAAGCATCACACAAGGATGGCTGTTGTTCCTTATGTGATGCTGTTTTTTAATATTCACTAATGGACATCCACATACCGGGAATATCGTCAAATACAGGCTCTGCAATGAAATTTCCTTTTGAGTCGATTATACCGCGTTTGCCGTCGACCCCGACGATGCAGTAACCGTCATCGTAAAAGGCGCTCAAAGAATCACACTCCAATTCAATTACCCATTCTCCCGCTGTGTTAATGAAGCCGACCTTTTCATTTCCATCATTTGCATATGCAAGACCATTTTTAGAAAATTTTCCAAGATCATAATATTTTATCTCTATTACCTCGTTTCCGCTTCGGTCTATATATCCGTGTTTACCTCCGAGCATTACCGGGATAAGATCATCATAAAGTACTTCATTGGCATAAGTGGATATATCATTATAGTGCGGCTCAGCGACATAATTACCGCTCTCATCTATGATGCCGTATACAAAGAGATCACTGTTTATGATTGCAAGACCGCCATCGTCAAAGTCGTAAGCACGACTGAATACAGGTTCTATAACGAAGCTTCCGCTTTCGTCAATATAACCCCATTTTTCATATCCCGAATCGTCTGTGATCGCCGCTGCGGCAAGTCCGTTTTTGCTGAAAGACCTTATTTCATCAAACCGGGGCTCGATGACCCATTTTCCGGTCTTGTCTATAAAACCGTATTTGGCGTCCATCCGGGATGTACCGACTGATGCAATGCAGAGACCATTTTCAGCAAAACGTCCCGCTTCGTAAAACTTGGTATCCACAATTATTTTTCCGTTTCTGTCGATGAAACCATATTCATTTTTTTCATCCTTTACGAGCGCTGTCCCGTCCTCAGAAAATCCATGGGAATATGTAAACTGAGGTTCAATAACAACATTTCCGGTCTCATCAATATAACCATATTTTCCATTAATGCGGACACATGCCAGTCCATCTGTAAAATAACCGATCCAGTCATATATAGGTTCAATGACAAAGCTTCCGGTCATGTCAATGCAGCCCCACTTATGTTTTCCGTCAGCGTAAACTACAGAAGCATCAGAAAGACCATTTTCCTGAAATCCGTCAATATACTCAAATTCAGGCTCAATTATCCATTTGCCGGTATGATCCATAACTCCGTATTTTTCGCTGTCATCAGAATTTCTTGTAACTGTGTATATCCCATAGTCATCAGCGTATAAAAAACGCAGATAATTCATTTGCGGCTCTATGAGATAATTTCCGTTCCTGTCGATACAGCCGTATTTTTCCCCTATACGGACAATCGTAGCATTGCCGGCATAGAAATTATATGCATTATCAAATATTGGTTCTATGACCCATTTTCCCGTTTTGTCAATATAGCCCATTTTGCCGTCCTTGACGGCTACGGTAAGTCCCTGATAAAAGAGCGGTTCTCCGTCTATGTCCTCTTCTGGATCTTCATCTTTATTTTCATCGGGAGCAGGAGCTTCGGAGGATTCCGTTACCGCTTCGGACGCAGTTTCTTCGGGAGTTTCGGTTTCCTCCAGCTCTTCGATGATAATATCGTCTGCGGCGGAGGTTATCCCTGCTTCAGGCTGGGAGTTCCCATCATAATTGTCGGAAGCACAGGCGGTCAGCAGGACAGCGGCTAAGACTGTGCAAATAGTTGATCTTTTTATACGGCTCATCCTTTCTATAATATATCAGCAAAGGTCAGACAGTCACGAAATAGTTAACTTTTCAAAAGTGACCTCTACATCATTGTCATAATCGCTTATGACCAATGTTCCGGCGATTGATTCAAACACAGGTTCTATGATGTAATTTCCCGTAGAGTCGATTATTCCGTACATTCTGTCCTTCTGGACAATGCAGTACCCATCATCATCGAAGCCAAATGCTCTGTCAAACTGAGGTACGATCACCCAATTTCCGGTTCTGTCAATAAATCCGTATTTGGCTTCATCATAAGAAGGTCCTATTGATACAGCGGCAAGACCATTTTTTGCAAAGTTTCTGATATAGATATATTTTACCTCTAATACTTCATTGCCGTTCAGGTCAAGATATCCGAATCTGATTGATCCGGTTTCATCGTTGATGCCAACCTCAATAAGATCTGTATTTGGAAGCTCACCTGTTAGAGTGTAGTAGCCTATATAGTCATATTTCGGCTCGGCGATAATAGCTCCGCTTTTGTCTATAACGCCGTATTTCTCCTTGTCACCTTCAAATATACTGATCACGGCAAGATCATTTTTGTTGAAAGGATAGGTCTGGTCAAACTGAGGTTCAATGACCCAGCTTCCGCTTTCGTCGATATAACCCCATTTTTTGTTTCCGCTGCTGTCTAATACTGCTGCGCTTGCAAGTCCGTTTTCGCTGAATCCCCATGCCACGTCCCAGAACCTTGGTTCTATGACCCATTCTCCGGTTTTGTCAATAAATCCGATCTCGTCACCATAAGTTAATATTGCAGATGCAAGTCCGTTTTTCGCAAATTCTCCAATTAGTTCATATTTGAGGTCAATAACTATATTTCCCTTTGTGTCAATTGCTCCTATATTGCCGTCTGCATCCATTACTCTGGCAAATCCGTGCTCGTTAAAATCTTCGGCGTAACTGTATTCAGGTTTAATTGCAATTTCTCCCTTTTTGTTTATATAACCGTATTTAGGGTCGTCAAATCCATTTGTCTGGACACGGGCAAGTCCCTGTGAGAAGTCTGCTATATAATCGAACTGAGGTTCAAGGATAAAGCTTCCGGTTCTGTCAATCCAGCCATATTTTAAATTAATGTTCATGTAATCGTCGGGGTCGTACATTGCCGCTTCGGCAATTCCGTTTTTGTTAAAGTGATCGAGCATATCATATTGGGGCTCTATGATCCATTCGCCCGTTTTATCCAGAAGACCATATTTATAATTGCTTTCGGCTGCAACAATAGTACCGTCATTGCTGAAACAGTGCTCCATGGTCTTAAATCCGTTAAAAATATAATTGCCGTCCATGTCGATGCAGCCGTATTTTTCGTCGTTGTATACCACAGCAAGTCCGCAGGAAGAAAAATCATATGCGGTGTCAAACTGCGGCTCTATGACCCATCTTCCGGTTTTATCAATATAGCCATCCTTGCCGTCCTTAGATGCAACGACAAGACCCTGATTAAAAAGCTTTTCTTCCTCTTCGTTATCCTCTGTGCTTTCGTCCTCATCAGGAGCAGGAGCTTCGGAAGCTTCCGTTACTGCTTCCGTCTCCTCCAGCTCTTCGATGATAATATCGTCTGCTGCGGAGGTTATCCCTGCTTCCGGTCGGGAATTCCCGTCATAATTGTCGGAAGCACAGGCAGTCAGCAGCAGGGAGGCTAATATCCCGCAAATTGCTGATGATCTTTTCATAAAATACCGCTCCTTTATTTTATATTATTCAAGAATGGACATCCATTGTCCGGGTATGGAATCGAATACAGGCTCTGCGATGTAATTTCCATAGGAATCAATTATGCCATATTTATCTCTAATTCTGACGACGCAGTATCCGTCATCATAGAAGCCGTCCACACGATCAAATTGGAAGTCGATCACTATTTCTCCTGATTTATTGATGAATCCTATTTTATCGTCATCATTTTGGATGCCCGCAAGACCGTTGGGAGCAAATCCGCCAAGACTCTGATATTTTAGCTCAATTATCTCGTTTCCGTTACGGTCAATATAACCGTATTTACCAAATGGACTGTCTCCGACTAAAATGAGGTCTTCATCATAAAGCTTTCCGGTAATATCATCGCAGTATATATATTTGTACTTTGGTTCGATCACGTAATTACCGTTCTGGTCAATGACGCCATCATAGTAAATATATTTGCCGTCACCGTCCGGCTCGGCTATACTTATGACCGCAAGACCGGTATCATCAAAGCTGTTTGCAATATTAAACACAGGCTCGATGACAAAGCTTCCGCTTTCGTCAATATAGCCCCAGAGCATGAGACCCGAATCATCTCTCACTGCGGCTGCTGCAAGACCGTTTTTGCTGAAAGCCCCTGCATCCGCAAACGTCGGTTCAATGACCCATTCTCCAGTTCTGTCGATGAATCCATATACCATATCTCCTTCGGAGTTTTCTACTCCTGCCAGAGCAAGTCCGTTTTCGGTGAAACAGTTTCTGCAATCCAGATAGTCAAACTTGTCATCTATAATTATATTTCCGCTTTTGTCAATGAAACCGTATCCGTTGTCTTCCCCTCTGATATATGCCATCCCGTCATCGGAAAAATCACCGGCAGACCGGAACTGCGCTTCGATGACAACAGATCCTGTCTCGTCGATATAACCGTATCTGTAACCAATGATGATCCATGTCATTCCGTTTGAAAGGTCTCCGATCCCATCAAATACAGGAGAGACAACTATGTTTCCGGATGTATCAACAAGTCCTATTTTTCTGTCTCCGTCAGCGTCTGTTTCCCAGATGTGGGCAAGACCGTTTTCTTCAAATTCCCCCAGATACTCAAATTCCGGCTCAATGAGCCATTTTCCTGTTGTCTGGTCTATGACCCCGAATTTTGTATGTCCATGAGAATCCACTGTATACAGATGTATCCCATATTCATCAGAGCATAAATAACCTAAATAATCCATTTCCGGCTCTATGAGATAATTTCCGCTTCTGTCGATACAGCCGTACTTTTCCCCGATCCGGACAATTGCAATATTGCCTGCGTAAAAATTATGGGCGTTGTCAAATTTGGGTTCTATGACCCAGTTTCCGGTCTTGTCAATATAGCCCATTTTGCCGTCCATAGATGCAGTGGTAAGTCCCTGATAAAAGAGATTTTCAGCGTCAGGATCATATTCTTCCTCCTCATATGGAACGGGAACTTCGGAAGCTTCCGTTACCGCTTCGGATGTTGTTTCTGCGGGAGCTTCCGTCTCCGTGATCTCCTCGATAATAATATCGTCCGCTTCGGAGGTTATCCCTGCTTCCGGTTGGGAATTCCCGTCATAATTGTCGGAAACACAGGCTGTCAACAGCAGGGAGGCTAATATTCCGCAAAGAAAAGCTGTATTTTTCATAAAGAAGATCTCCTTTTTTTCAATAGTCAAATGCGGACATCCAGATACCGGGTATGTCGTCAAAAACAGGCTCTGCGATGTAATTTCCTGAGGAATCAATGATACCGTACTTGCCGTCAACCGCAACAACGCCGTATCCGTCATCGTAGAAGCCGTATGCGTAATCGAACTGAGGCTCAATTACTATTTCTCCTGATCTGTTAATGAATCCTACTTTATCACCCACCCTGACAGACGAAAGTCCGTTTGGAGCGAACCCTCCCAAAGCGGAATATTTCGGCTCTATGACTATGTTTCCCTTACGGTCGGCATATCCGCTGTGTTCATCATCGAGCTGTATGTAAATAAGATCGTCCCCGTATATTTCGTCGGTGTCGTAATCAAGGTGCATATAGCTATACTCAGGCTTTATGATATAGTTTCCGGTCATGTCTATCACACCGTATTTGGTGTCCGGATAAATATCGTCTGTAGAGGTATCCTTTATACCCACAAGAGCAAGACCATCTTCATCGAAGCTGTGAGCTTCCTCGAATGCGGGTTCAATAACAAAGCTTCCTGATGCGTCGATGTATCCCCATTTGTAATATTCCCAGGAGGTATCCGAACCGGTAACAGGAGCAAGTCCGCTTTTGTTAAAGGACTTCGCACCTACAAACTGAGGTTCTATGACCCAATTTCCTGTTTTGTCAATATATCCGTATCTCACATCCTGCCATGACGTACCTACTCCTGCAAGAGCAAGCCCGTTTTCGGAGAACCCATTTCTGAAATCAATATCGTAGAATTGGGGCTTAACGATAATATTTCCGGTTTTGTCAATGAAACCGTAGTTGTGGTTTTCATCACATATAGATGCGATACCGTTTTCGTAAAAAGACCCGGCGGAAACAAACTGAGGTTCGATAGCAAGGTTGCCTGTCTCATCCATGTAGCCATATTTTCCATCCAGCTCGATCACTGCAAGTCCGGCGGAGAAATCATCTATCCATTCGTACTTAAGTTCGGTGACACGGCTTCCGGATATGTCGATCAATCCCCATTTTTTGTTTCCGTCGGAGTCCTTAATATACACACGGGCGATACCACTTTCTGAAAAATACCCGATATAGTCAAATTCGGGAGCAACGATCCATTTTCCGGTACGGTCAAGAAGTCCTGTCTTGTAATCATCGGAAGCGGCCTCTACAGTTGCCATAATAAGCCCGTCCTTACTAAAAATTTCCGCATAGTGTACCTCGTCAGGGAGTTGGATGATGTTTCCTTTTGTGTCGATACACATATATTTTTCGCCCTTACGTACAGAAGTAATATCGGATAAATAAAAATTGTATACCATGTCATATTCAGGCTTTATGACCCAGCTTCCGGACTTGTCAATGAAGCCTCTTTTGCCGTCCTTTTTGGCAATGGCAAGACCATGATAAAAGAGATTTTCAGCGTCCGGGTCGTACTCTGTTTCGTCATCCTCATATGGAACAGGCGCTTCGGAGGCTTCTGTTACCGATTCGGATGTGGTCTCCTCCGGCTGCTTAGTCTCCGTGGTATCCTCCGGAGGCTCGGTTTCGGTGAGCTCTTCGATCTCCTCAGTGATAATATCCTCTGCCTCGGCTGTGACTGCTGCTTCCGGATGGGAGTTTCCTTCATAATTGTCGGAAACACAAGCAGACAGCAGCAGGGAGGCTAAAATTCCGCAAAGAACAGTTGATCTTCTCATAAATAAGTATCCTTTCTGATTTGACATATGTATACTTTAATGATAATACATTACTGTACGTTTGTCAACCCCAAAAGAGGATTTTTTTGATTTTTCTCAGAGCAATCCATAGACAACAAAAAAAGCCGCTGTACCGCATATAAACGGTACAGCAGCCTGTAGTACTGTTCAGGATACAAATTACTTTTTAAGCAGTCCCTTAAGTCTGGACATCGCTTCAATGGTGTTTTCCCGTGAACCGAAGGCTGTCAGTCTGAACCAGCCCTTTCCGTTGGGACCGAAGCCTTCTCCGGGAGTTCCTACAACCTGTATCTCATGGAGCAGGAAATCGAAAAATTCCCAGCTTCCCATGCCATCAGGACATTTGAGCCAGATGTAAGGGGAGTTCTTTCCGCCGGTGTATTTGATACCAAGCTCGTCGCAGGTCTCGGTCATGATACGGGCGTTTTCCATGTAGTAGCTGATGTTTTCTCTTGTCTGTCTGATACCCTCTTCTGTGAAAACAGCCGCCGCTGCACACTGTATAGGATATGCCACGCCGTTGAATTTGCTTCCCTGACGTCTGCTCCAGAGACTTGCCACGCTTGTTCCCTCAAAGTCTACCGTGTAAGCGTACAGCTCATTTGGGATAACGGTGTATCCGCAGCGCATACCGGTAAAGCCTGCTGTTTTGGACAGTGAGCATATCTCAATGGCGCACTCTCTTGCTCCTTCGATAGCAAAAATACTGCGTGGGAGGGATTCGTCCTGTATAAATGCTTCATATGCTGAATCAAAAATGATTATAGCCCTCATTTTCTTTGCATAAGCCACCCATTCAGCAAGCTGCTCTTTAGTATAAACAGAACCGGTAGGATTATTAGGGGAGCAAAGGTAAATGATGTCGCAGTCCACATTAGGATTTGGCATTGCTGCAAAGCCGTTTTCCTCATTGGAAGCAGCATATATTATCCTTTTACCGCTCATTGTGTTGGAGTCCACATAAACAGGATAAGCGGGATCTGTAACAAGGACAACATTTTTCTCACTGAAAATGTCCACTATGTTTCCGCAGTCGCTCTTTGCTCCGTCGCTGATAAGTATTTCATCGGGATATACTTCTACCCCGAAGCTTTTGTAGTATTTTGAAATTGCCTCACGGAGGAACATATAGCCCTTTCCGGAATCTTCATATCCCTTGAATGTCTCCTTTTGACCCATTTCGTCAGCGCCCTTTTTCAAAGCCTCCACAACAACGGGAGCAAGTGGGAGGGTAACGTCTC
This sequence comes from Oscillospiraceae bacterium, assembly GCA_022511485.1. Lineage (GTDB taxonomy): Bacteria > Bacillota > Clostridia > Oscillospirales > Ruminococcaceae > RGIG8773. Next base: position 9,536 of record JAFLUJ010000309.1, read on the forward strand.
CGATCCCCATGCGGATGAGAGCCTTATCCGGATTTTCCGACTGATATTGCTTGATCTTTTTTGCAATGTCGATAAAAAGATAGTTTTCCTTCAAGCTGTTAAAATTTGAATTGTAGTATGCCATTGACAATGACCACCCTTTCTTATTACGGAGTATAACACAAGTTCAGCAATTGTACTCCTGGTTTAAATATATGAATTTGAACGAATCAAATTTTATCCATATCAAGCAGATATATTTTTGAAATGCAGAACAATGGTTCAATCTCTGCTCTGACAGTTCAATTTATGGTTTTCCATACGTCAACAGACTTTTTATCCGGAACTTCAAACCGGGACAGGCATTTTTCAAGCAGTCCCTCGTCAACAAAATAATCGAAAGCAGAAGGATGACTGTTCCGCTTTTCAATATTTTCTTTCAGACGTTCCTCTGAAATGTCGAGATAATGCCACTCATGGTTAAAGCCATGTTCTGTAAGGAAAAAGGTAACGGCTATTCTGTCCCTTTCAGTCCAGAAGCCCCAGTCAAGGATAACACTGACACCGTGGTTTGAAATATCTGCCGCACGCCAGAGAAGGTAGCTCTGCAATTCCTTGGCGATAATGTCGTACTTGTCACTGTCAATGCTGATGTTACGGTCTATTATTCTGGAAAGCTCGTCGCAGGACAATATCAGTGCATTTTTCTCCTCAGCCAGTTTCCTGGCGTAGTATGTTTTCCCGCTGCAAATTTTGCCGCATATAAGATAGATCGTCGCCATTACAGATCAATATCTCCGTCAAAAACCTTAGCTGCCGGACCTCTCATCATGACACGACCGTCATTTTTGTAGGTAATGGCAAGGTCTCCGCCCCGAAGCCTGACGGTGATTTCCTCGTCCCTCTTGCAGTATCCGCAGAGGACAGCCGCAACCGCTGTTGCACAAGCTCCCGTTCCGCAAGCCCATGTTTCTCCGCTGCCGCGCTCCCATACACGCATTTTAAGGGTATGATCGTCAATGACCTCGCAGAACTCCGTGTTCACTCTTTCGGGAAAATACTTGTGGTTTTCAAACATAGGACCTATTTTCTCTAAGTTTATCCCGTCCACTCCTGATGTGAAGATGACACAGTGGGGATTTCCCATAGAAACGGCGGTGATGTTGTACATCTTGCCTCCCACGTCCACAGGTTTGTTGATAAAGGTCTCTCCGTCCATGGTCATGGGGATGTCAGCAGGCTTAAGGATAGCCTCTCCCATATCAACTTCGACGGTTTCAACAAGACCGTTGGATGCAAACAATTTCAGATATTTTATACCGCTGTTGGTTTCCAGACTGACCTCCGTCTTATCGGTCATTTTGTTGTCGTAGACGTATTTTCCGATACAGCGGGTGGCGTTTCCGCACATCATTGCTTCGGAGCCGTCAGCGTTGAATATCCTCATTCTGAAATCTGCCTTATCGGAAGGCATTATCAGCACCAGACCGTCTGAACCGATACCAAAACGTCGGTCGCTTATTATTTCGGAGACCTTTTCAGGGTTCTCCACAGTTTCTTCAAAGCAGTTTACATAGACATAATCGTTGCCTATGCCCTGCATTTTTGTAAATTTCATAGAAAAGTTTCCTTTCAGAATTTGTAACCGGATATAAGCAAGTAAATTTCCGTGTTGTATTTTACTCTATAGAAAAGTGTTTGCAGCGATCTGCCTGCGGGGGCTTCCCCGCTTACATTTCGTAGGTTTTAAGAATTTCACGGGCTGCCGCCACAAGGGGAATGCGCATATCCATAGCCCGTTTCTGTATCTGTCTGTGGGCGTCCTGCTCGGAGATACGGAGGTACTCAACAAGGACGCATTTTGCACGGTCTACGAGCTTTGTATCCTGAAGCTTTTTTTCCAGCTCAGAGTTTTTACTATAAAGGTCGTTTTCATTTTTCCGGACTGCAAGTACGAACCGGAAGGTCTGCAAAAGCAGCTGCTTGTTAAGTGGACGGGGGAGTACAAAAGCGTTCAGGGCTCCTATCTTTTTGGAGATGTCTCCGCAGAGCTTTGAGGCGGCGGAAATTATCACTCCGCAGCCCTGACCGCAGGCTGCTGCGGCAAGATCAAGACCAAATTCATTTTCAAGGGGAGTGTTTACAAAAACCATGTCGTAACGGTTTTGCCGGAGCAGATCTCTTGCCCCCACGCCGTCTGACACAGAGATGTCATTAAAACCGTATTCTTTTGCGGTCAGAGTTATATTATCCAAAGTCTCGCCCTCGGGAGAGAAAATTATAATGCTTTGTTTCTCGGACATAAATTGCAGACCCCTTTCAGGTGTGAGCGTGGTCATACAAAAATATTCTTATTTTAGTATACCATATTTTTCTTCTGTTGTAAAGAAAAAGATTAAAGAAAATGGCAAGGGGGCGAAGATCGCCCCCATACCTTTAGTTATTAACGTAAAGCTGCTTGTACGGACTTGCTGTGTTGGGCGTAAGCTTAAAGAAATGTGAACTCAACAGCTCAGAAGCATTGTATCCAAAGCAGGAAGCAAACTCCTCAATGTCACTGCGGATAGCCTCAATATCCTCAGATGCCGCATCCTCACATTTTACCTGTATAGGAAGTCCGGAGGGAGCATGCTCGCTTCTTATATAGATTGCTCCGCCATGCATACCAGTTCCACAAAAGCCTCCTACAGGACAATTTCCCTCATAGCCTATACCAAGGACAATGATTCTTCCGCCTGCCTGATATTCGCCAAGGAAATCTCCTACCTTGCCGCCAATAACAAGCATTGGAATGTGCTGCTGGTACTCCTTCATGTGGATTCCCGCACGATAGCCAGCACTGCCCTTAATGAGTATCTTGCCGTCACGCATACCGTATCCGGCAGCGTCGCCGCAATTGCCGTGGATAATTATCTCTCCGGAGTTCATGGTGTCGCCTGTAGCGTCCTGTGCATTTGCAAAAACACTTATCCGACAGCCGTTAAGATAAGCTCCTAAAGCATTTCCGGGAATACCGTGTATCTGGATGTCCTTGTCAACAGCGCCCGTACCAATGTAGCGGTGTCCCAGCGCATTTTCTATAACAACTTCCTTGTCATTGGCAGAACTTACAAGATGATTAAGATCCTTGTAATGCAATCCCTCAGCATTAATTTTGATCGCCATTTCCAACACCTCCTGCAAGCTTTTCATTCCGACGTTCTCTTGTAAACGCCATCATCTGGGGAGCTTTTTTCAGCAGCTCGAAATCGCACTCGTCTACTGCAATGTGCTGCTTGATAAGGGACGTGTAAATTCCTGCCCTCTTTACGTCTCCCATAAGGATAAAGCCTTTAAGCTCATTATCCTTTGTAACAAGCTTTTTGTAATTTCTTTCGCCGTCTGTCTCCACAAAGGCTTCTCCATCGTAGCTTCCTGCTGTGATGATGTGGAGACCGAAAAATCCGATAGCATTCATTGGTATAGCATTAAGATAGTAAGCCTCTCTGCCTGCCATGTTCTGTCCCGCGATCTCTCCCTGCATAAATGCATTGGGGAGAAGTGCAAGTATCTTTCTTTGTCCTGTGGTAATATCAAGGGATTCTGTGCAGTCTCCCGCGGAGTAAACGTCATTGAGACCCTCTACTGCCTGATGACCGTCGGTAATTATACCTCTTTCGACTTTTCCGCCTGCTTCTGAAATAAGCTCGGTGTTGGGACGAACTCCCACTGCAAGGATGACCATATCGAAGTCCACCTTAACGCCATTGGCAAGCTCAGCGGAGTTTGCGGAGAATTCCTTGACGCTTGTTCCGAGAATGAATTTTACTCCCTTGCTTTCAATATGCTTCTGCATAATTGCGGAAGCGTCCGCGTCCAGAATGGAGGGGAGAATCCTGTCCGCAAGATCAATGACCGTCATATCCGCACCGTAATGCTCCAGAGCTTCGGCAGCTTTAAGACCGATAAGACCCGCACCAACGATAAGGACTTTAGCTCCGGGGGTGACGGCTTCCTTCACTGCCTTTGCGCTGTCAAAGGTCATGAAGGTGAACTTCTTCTCCACCTTGTCAAGACCCTCCATAGGAGGAACGAAAGGCTTTGAACCGGTTGCGGTCATAAGCTTGTCGTAGTTTATCTCGTTGCCGTTTTCGATGGTGACAGTCTTCTTCTGGGGGTCGATTTTTGTAACTCTTGTACCGAAAAGAGTGTCCACATTGTTCTTTTCGTAGAAATCCGGGTCACGGTAGCGCATATTGTCCTCCGTGACTGCTCCCTTGAGCCAGTAGGAGATAAGAGGACGTGAATAGGTATGGTAGCTTTCGTCGGAGATAATGACTATCTGTCCTTCCTTGTCAACAGAGCGGATTCCCTGTACCGTTCCTATTGCGGCAGCGGAATTTCCTATGATAACATACTTCATCAGTCCTCACCTCTTTCCTCAAATACTATTGCCCGATTGGGACAGTTGGCAGCACAGGCAGGCTCGCCTGCGGAATTTCTTGTGCAAAGCTCGCACTTGGTTATGGTCTTGCCGTCGTTCTTTTCGTCGATGACGATACAGCCGTAGGGACAGGAAAGAACACAGGTGTAGCAGCCAACACAGCGGCTGTCGTCTATTTCGATAACTCCGTTATTGATGGAAAGTGCTCCGGTAATGCAGCCCTTTACGCAGGGAGCATCGGTACAGTGACGGCACTGGACGGCGAAATTGATGCCGTCGCCCTCTTCAACAGTGATCCGCGGCATGGGATTTCTGTCCAGCTTGAAGGTCTTTGCCATGTCGGTCTCGCCGCTGTTTGCGAAGGCACAGTAATATTCACAAAGATGGCAGCCTAAGCACCAATCCTCATTGACATACACTCGTTTCATTTAATAAACATTCCTTTCAAAATAAAGGCTAATGGTTTTGTATATATTTACATTTAACGAAAATTTAAATGTAAGGATAATTGATTTACTCACCCGCCCCTTGATAGGGGCTTAATATATT
>JAFLUJ010000310.1 GCA_022511485.1 Oscillospiraceae bacterium
CCACAAGCTTTCGCAGTATTTTCAGCGCGAACCGCAGGGTAACATTTGTCTCAGCAGATATAGTCTTGGCGTCTATTCTGTGCCCGGACTGAGCGATACATCCTACTATGCGGACGGCGTAATCAGATTCTAAAGTAATGTGCATAAAACCACCCTTTGGCTCAATCCAGATAATCCTTTACCTTTTTGCTTCTGCTTGGGTGTCTGAGCTTTCTCAAAGCCTTTGCTTCGATCTGCCTGATCCTCTCACGGGTCACGTTGAACTCCTTCCCCACCTCTTCAAGGGTGCGGCTTCTTCCGTCCTCAAGACCGAAACGCAGTCTGAGGACTTTTTCCTCACGCTCGGTAAGTGTGGAAAGCACCTCTCCGAGCTGTTCCTTAAGCAGAATAAGGGAAGCAGCGTCAGCAGGAGCGGGAGCGTCGTCATCAGGGATAAAGTCTCCCAGATGGCTGTCCTCCTCCTCGCCGATAGGAGTTTCCAGAGAAACAGGATCCTGAGCTATCCGCATTATTTCCCGAACCTTTTCCACCGGCATATCAAGAACGTCTGCGATCTCTTCGGGAGAAGGATCATGACCGTTCTGGTGCAGGAGCTGGCTGGACGCCTTTTTTACCTTAGTGATGGTTTCCACCATGTGGACAGGGATACGGATAGTCCTTGCCTGATCGGCAATAGCCCTTGTAATAGCCTGACGTATCCACCATGTAGCATATGTGGAGAACTTGAATCCCTTTGTATGATCGAATTTTTCTACTGCCTTTATAAGACCCAGGTTGCCCTCCTGGATAAGGTCAAGGAACTGCATACCACGGCCAACATAGCGCTTGGCAATGGATACAACAAGCCTGAGGTTAGCCTCCGAAAGACGCTTCCTTGCCTTGGGATCGCCCTGAGCCATACGCTCTGCAAGCTCGATCTCCTCCTCCGCTGTGAGCAGAGGTACACGTCCGATCTCTTTAAGGTAAATTTTTACAGGGTCGTCAATTGCGATACCCTCTGTGGACAGGGACAGCTCCAGATCGTCCGCCGTGGAGTCCGGCAGCATTGCAAGGTCGTCGTCACTGAAATCCTCAATGATCTCAATGTTAAGGCTGCCGCAGCTGTCGTAAAACGCTTCCATCTGGTCAACGTCGTACTCCTGCTCCTCCAGGACATCGGTTATCTCCTTTGCAGAGAGCCTTCCGCTTGCCTTGCCCTGCTCAATAAGGCTTTCTATGCTTCTTCTTCCCATAAAGGTCAATCCTTTCTTTTCAGAACCAATTTTAAAGATTTTTGTTTTGTATGGTTCTCACTTCTTGCTTTTTAAACTTTGAATATATTTTAGAAAATCATCATCTGAATAATTTTTTACATCTCCCGGATTGTCAGCCTTGGATAAAAGAATATTAATAAAATCATCAACTGCAGTTCTATTAATATTTACATCTTTACTATTGACTGCAATTTCGGTTATTTTACCCATTTCATCGGCGGTAAATTCACTTTGCAGCGAAAGAATATCGTAAAAAGATGAGTTTTTTATCTTTTCCAGAAGCTTTTCATAGACTTTTTTGTTGAAATCCGTCGTAAAATCTTCGGGGGATATGCGGGAGCTGATATTTTCCGCCTCATCAGGATTTGCCGCCAGATAAGCGATGATACCTCTCTCCGCCTTGTATTCCCTGGGATGAGCGTACTCATCCGGGGAAGTCCTCATTCTGTTCCGGAAGGTTCGTATATCCGTCCATTCACGGCTCTGATCCTGTTTCTGACGCTTTCTTATGACGCCGTTCACCTGCTGCACAAGCATTTCCTTGTTGACCTTGTTTTCGTCCGCAAGCCTGCCGATGTAGACCTCTCTTTCAATGGGAGAGGAAATATCCGCAAGGACATTGACGCAGCGTTTCAGAAATTCAATTCTTCCTTCGTCGGTATCCGTGTCAAGACCCTCCCGGCATTTGTCAAGCTCAAACTCTATTGCCCCTCCGGATTTGTCCAGAAGCTGCCGGAAACGGAGCGCTCCGAATTTTTTTATGTATTCGTCCGGGTCTTTAGCGCCCTCCATGTGGATGACCTTTGTCCTGACCCCCGCCTCGGAAAGCAGGTTTATCGCCTTGTGAGTGGCTTTCTGTCCTGCTCCGTCCGAATCGTAGGCGATTATGACCTCCTTGGTATAACGCGCCATAAGCCGCGCCTGCTCCTGAGTAAGAGCTGTTCCCAGAGTTGCCACCACATTTTCAAATCCCGCCTGATTTATGGAAATAACGTCCATATACCCTTCGGCGAGTATCAGTCTTTTTTCCTCAGAATTTTTTGCAAAGTTCAGGGAGAAAAGGTTGCTGCTTTTTTTAAACACTGGAGTATCCGCACTGTTGAGATATTTCGGTCCGCTGCCGTCAATTATACGTCCTCCGAAGGCTATAACATTGCCCCGCAGGTCGATTATGGGAAACATGACCCTGTCCCTGAACTGGTCGTATATCCCGCCTTTTTTTCCTCTGCCGCAAAGATTTGCCGTTATAAGCTCCTCTTCGCTGTATCCCTTGGAGCGCATATGATTTGACAGTCCGTACCAGTCGTCGGGAGCATATCCCAGACCGTATTTAGTGATAGTTGCAGGGGAAAGCTGTCTTTCCGCAAAATACCTCCTGCCCTTTTCTCCTGCGGAGGAATGAGCAAGGACGTCGAAAAAATATCTTGCCGCAGTGCGGTTCATTTCAAGAACTCTTGATTTGATGTGTGCAGCCTGACTTCCACCGGTATCCTCCGGCATGGACATTCCGGCTCTGCTTGCCAGAAATTTGACAGCTTCCACATAATCAAGATTTTCTATCTTCATTATAAAGGTTATAACGTCTCCCCCTGCTCCGCAGCCGAAGCAGTAAAAATGCGGGTCGGAGACATCAAGATAAACTGTACATGAGGGGGATTTTTCCGAATGGAACGGACAGAGACAAAGACTGTTCCTGCCCCGTCTTATCAGGCTTACATAGCTTGACATGACGCTGTCAATGGGATTATTCTGCTTAAGCTCATAAATAAAGCTGTCGGGGAAAGCCATCAATACCTCCAGCCTTTCGGGATAAACAGTTCATTGTAAAGGTTTACAGCATAGACATCGGTCATTCCTGCCACGTAATCGCAGACAGCCCGTTCCTTGTCAAACTTGACCATGATCTTCTTGTATTCCTCCGGCAGCTTGTCAGGATACCGCAGGAAATAGCTGTAGAGCTTTTCTATCAGAGCCTTTGCTTTGGATTCCTCGGTCTTTGCAACAGAATTTTTATAAACATTTGCAAACATAAATTCCCGAAGCTGGTCATGAGCCTTTCTGACCTCGTCGCCCATATGTATATCCTCAACGCCTCCGTCGATTATGGAGGTTATAAGGGTAGTGATACGAGCGCTTTTACTGTGTCCGAGAATATTTGTCGCAGACAAGGGAAGGTCGTCCTCTTTGAGCATACCAGCCCTGATGGCGTCGTCAATGTCATGATTGATATAGGCGATCTTGTCCGCCAGACGGACAACATATCCCTCTTTTGTAACAGCAACCTTGTTGGTATGACAGGCAATTCCGTTTTTTACTTCATATGTAAGATTGAGTCCCTTTCCGCCGTTTTCGATATAGTCCACCACACGCACGCTTTGCAGGTAGTGCTTGAAGCCGTATGGACAAACCTCGTTAAGCACGTCCTCTCCTGCGTGTCCGAAGGGTGTGTGTCCCAGATCGTGACCTAAGGCTATGGCTTCGGTAAGATCTTCATTGAGACGGAAAGCCCGTGAGATAGTTCTGGCTATCTGGGAGACCTCAAGAGTGTGAGTGAGCCTTGTTCTGTAATGATCTCCCAACGGGGAGAGAAAGACCTGGGTTTTCTGTTTCAGTCTCCTGAAAGAATTGCTGTGGAGTATCCTGTCCCTGTCCCGCTGGAACTCAGTTCTTATGGGACATTTGGATTCCTTCCGGACGCGTCTGCCCGTACCCTTTGAAGTACAGGCGTCCTCACAGAGCATACCAAGCTCCATGACCTCTATCTGTTCACGTATGGTCATAACTAAAACCTCCCACCGAAAGTGACAAATACCCCGTCCTTTTTCACTTCTCACACTATATATACAAAAATAGTATAAAAAAACCCTTTTTCAAAAAATATTTTTGTAGACCTGCACAAATGATACTAGGCTTCATCGCAAAACGCTGTGCGTTTTGCAATACCCATGAGTGAAACTCATGGGTGCGGCTATGCCGCAGAGCCGCCGTTCATACTGCCCGCCAAAATCTTGGATTTTGCAGCCGCCAAAGGCGGCACAGCAAACAATGATATTGTTTGCTGCAGCGGGCAGTATATCAGGCGAAATTGTCAAAACGTTCGTCAAGCTGTTCAAAGGAAATATTTCCCCCGGAAATATCGGTAAGATTTTTTACAAGCTCATCGGCGTGATCTATCTTTGCCAGCAGCTTTACAGTGACGTTTTCCGCAAATACGGTATCCAGAATTTTAACATCGCCCTCCGGGATGGCGTAATTTATCTTCCCGTACATATTATAATCAACAGTAATATTTATGGGACGGCATCTGCACATTATAAGACGCTCCGCAGCCTCCAGAGCGATCTTCGCACTGTGGGAGTACGCCCGTACGAGACCTCCGCCGCCCAGAAGGATGCCTCCGAAATACCGTGTCACGACGCAGCACACATCGGTGAGACCCTCTTTCATAAGCACATCAAGAACGGGAACTCCCGCCGTTCCCTGAGGCTCTCCGTCGTCCGAATACCGGGAGATGTTGTCCCTGCGAAGCACATAGGCGTAGACGTTATGAGTTGCTTTCCGATGCATAGCCCGTATTTCGTTAATGAAATCCACAGCCTCCTCATCGGTCTCAACGTGTTTTATATATCCGATAAATCTGGACTTCCTTTCGATAAAGGAATCCTCAGCAAAACCGTTTATAGTGGAGTAGTCATAATTTTCCATAAACACCTCAAATAAAAAACAAGCCCACGCAGAGCGCGGGCAAGCTTGTTTACTTATCCATACCAAAACGCTTCTTGAATCTGTCAACACGTCCGCCTGTATCAACAAGCTTCTGCTTGCCGGTATAGAAGGGGTGGCACTTTGAGCAGATCTCGACTCTGATATTCTCCTTAGTGGAGCGGGTCTTGATAACGTTTCCGCAAGCACAGGTAATGGTAGTCTCCTTGTAATCGGGATGGATACCTTCCTTCACACTAACACCTCATTTCTTCCAATAATATATGATATGATCGCATAGCAGCCCATCACATAGTATCGGACAGTAGTGCTACAAAAATCACTTACAGACAAACATTATACCATACAGTCTGAGGTTTGTCAAGCATTTTTTTATTTTTTTTGACTAAATGCTGTCATATGGTGCGGACTATAATCATTTTAAGTATTTTCTGTAAGATTGATGATACGTATTCCCTTTTCACCTGCCATTCTGACGGTCTGTCCTGTTCCGCTCCGGCTTCTGTTATCGTAATAGCATACACAGCAGTCAGCAAGCTCAATAATACGAACATTACGTGCCTTCATACAGCCATCATAATAATGTTCAGAAGTATATTGAATCGTGTCAGCAGCACTCAGGATTTTTTGATATTCTGCTTTCTGAAGATCGTTCCATTTAGCTGTCTGTTTCTCTGAGAAACATGGGAGAACAAGGTGCAGCCTGATTTGCGGATATTTCTTTCTAAGGGCAAGAGCAGTCTGTTCACAAAGCATATCCCAACCCAGTGAACCTCCTGCATAAAAATCAACAGCACCATTTTCAATTAAATCAGTAAGCGTTTTATTAAGCAGCAACATAAGCTCAATTGTAACTTTTACGTTTCTATGCCCTGTAAAACAAATTGATTTTTCCATATGCATCCCTCCTTATTCGTTTTATTATATGGGATGATATATATAATAAAACTGACAATTCAAAAACGTCATCTAATACTATTATATCTATTTATTGTTTTAATGTCAAGACTAATTGCGATAATAAATAGGCATAATTTCATTTACATATATTATAATTATATGTAGGTGGTGACTATAATGATTGATGCCGACTTTATCGCAAACAGAATTGCTACTTTAAGAACATCCCAAAACGTTTCCGCAAGAGATATGAGCCTTAGCCTCGGACAAAGTCAGAGCTATATCAATAATATCGAAAATAAAAAAGCATTGCCGTCAATGCAGATGTTTTTGTATATATGCGAGTATTTGAAAATTGAACCAAAGGATTTTTTTGACGAAGAAATACCATCACCAGACAAGCTTAATGAAGTTATTAATGCATTAAAACCTTTAAAAAGAGATCAGCTTGACATTTTACTCACACTTATAAAAGAAATGAAATAACATGAACCGGCAGCCTGTATGGACTGTCGGTTTTTATACCTCAAATATCATCTATTATCGGTAAAAAGTCCTCTTTGTATATTGCTATTATATATAGAATTATGATATAATAATTATAAAATAATTAATCGGAGGAATAACAATGAGAATTGAAGCCTGCGAAAAGCGTGAAAACTTTTTCCTGCTCAAATCAAAATTAAAAACAGCCGGACAATGCAGGATGTCAGGCAACCCGAATATATCTTTGAGATGAAGCAAGAATCAGACTTCATGAGAAATACAACAATGCATAAATATAAATTTAATGGAGTTGATAACCTTGACCAAAGAAAAAATTGATAGAATAAATGAACTTGCAAGAAAATCCCGCACCCCGGAGGGACTTTCCGAAGAGGAAAAAGCCGAGCAGGCAGCCCTGCGTCAGGAGTACCGGGATTCCGTAAAAGCAAATCTCATCGGTCAGCTTGAAAATATCGAAATCGTTGACCCGAACAAAAAGCAATGACGAAAGGAGCTGCACCCATGCTTAATTTTGACATATCCGCCCTGCCCACGCCCTGCTACGTGGTGGACGAAAAGCTGCTGAAAAAAAATCTGGAGATACTTGCGTCCGTCCGCGAAAGGACAGGCTGCAGGATACTCCTTGCCCAGAAGGCGTTCTCCATGTACAGCACTTATCCGCTCATCAGCAAGTACCTTGACGGAACTACCGCAAGCGGTCTTTTTGAAGTAAGACTTGGCAAAGAGGAAATGCCGGACAGGGAAACTCATGTATACTCTCCCGCATACAGCGAAAAGGAGTTCGGAGAGATCGTATCTGTTGCCGATCATATTGTTTTTAACAGCTTTCGGCAGTTTGAACGGTTCTCCCGCTTTATAAAGGAAAGCGAACGGGACATTGAGGTCGGTATAAGAATGAATCCGGAATACTCGGAGATAGAAACGGATATATACAATCCCTGCTTTGAAAATTCCCGTCTTGGAACAGTTCTGTCAGAGTTTCCGGACAAGCTTCCCGATGGCATAAGCGGACTGCATTTCCACACAATGTGCGAGCAGGGAGCGGACGTTCTTGAACGCACCGTCAAGGTTGTGGAGGAACGGTTCGGAAAGTACCTTCCCGGTCTGAAATGGCTGAATTTCGGAGGTGGACACCATATCACCCGTGATGATTACGATGTGGAAAAACTTGTGGATGTCGTAAACTACATCCAGAACAAGTACGGACTTACAGTCTATCTCGAACCGGGAGAGGCGGTGGCTCTTAACGCAGGATTTCTGGTCTCGGAAGTCCTTGATACAATGAAAAACAGCATGGACATTGCCATACTTGACACCTCCGCTGCCTGTCATATGCCGGACGTCCTTGAAATGCCCTACCGTCCCAATATTATCGGAGCAGGTATGCCGGGAGAAAAGCCATACACATACCGTTTCGGAGGACCTACCTGTCTTGCCGGTGACATAATCGGGGAGTACTCCTTCGACCAACCTCTGAAAACAGGGGACAGGCTTGTTTTCTGCGACATGGCTATCTATTCCATGGTAAAGAACAATACATTTAACGGTATGCCTCTCCCCTCCATCGTTTACTGCAATGAACAGGGAGAGTGTACTATCGTCAAAAGCTTCGGATATGAGGACTTTAAAAGCAGGTTGTAAATTATCATATAAAACACTTGCTTTTTCGACAAAAGGATAGTATAATAGAAATAATATTGTTTAATTGGAGGAAATGCTATGCCGATAAAATATATTTTCGTCACAGGAGGAGTTGTTTCGGGTCTGGGCAAGGGAATCACTGCCGCTTCTCTGGGACGTCTGCTTAAAGCAAGGGGTTATCGTGTAACGCTCCAGAAGTTTGACCCATACATCAATCTTGATCCGGGAACTATGTCTCCCTATCAGCACGGCGAGGTTTTTGTCACCGACGACGGTGCAGAAACTGACCTTGACCTTGGACATTATGAGCGTTTCGTTGACGAAAATCTGTCGGTAAACTCCAATGTGACCACCGGTAAAATTTACTGGAATGTCCTTACCAAGGAACGCCGGGGAGATTATCTGGGAGGTACAGTTCAGGTAGTTCCTCACATCACAAACGAAATAAAGGAACGTGTCTACAAGGTGGGCAAGGAAACCAATACCGACATCGTTATCACCGAGATCGGCGGCACTGTGGGAGACATTGAATCCACACCCTTCCTTGAAGCTATCCGTCAGGTGGTTACGGAAGTCGGCAGAGAAAATGCCATTTATATTCACGTGACCTTAGTTCCCTACATAGCAGGCTCTGAAGAGCTTAAATCCAAGCCTACACAGCACTCCACAAAGGAGCTGCTTTCCATCGGTATCCAGCCGAATATAATAGTATGCCGTTCCGAAAAGGAACTTCCCGAGGATATGCGCAGCAAGATCGCTTTGTTCTGTAATGTCAGAAGCAGCGATGTTATCCAGAATCTTACTGCTCCTTCTCTTTATGAAGTCCCTCTGTGGCTTGAAAAGGAAGGTCTTGCAGATGTTGTCTGCCACCATCTGGGTCTTGAAAACAGGAAGCCAGATCTTGAAGAATGGACTGAAATGGTGAATCGTGCCAAGTCTGCAAACAAAAAGGTCACCATCGGACTTGTGGGCAAGTATGTTGTTCTTCACGATGCCTATCTCTCTGTTGCGGAAGCTCTCAGACATGGCGGCATAAATAATGATGCAGAAGTAGATATAAAATGGATAAACTCCGAGGAGATCACCGGTCGTAATGCAGCGGAAATGCTGGAGGGCTGCGATGGTATCATCGTTCCCGGAGGCTTCGGCGACCGCGGTATCGAGGGCATGATAGAATCTGTAAGATATGCCAGAGAAAACCGGATACCCTTTTTCGGGATATGTCTTGGTATGCAGATGGCAGTTATCGAATACGCAAGAAATGTACTGGGACTGGACGGCGCAAACTCCACCGAGTTCGGAGACACACAATATCCCGTCATCGACATTATGGAGGATCAGAAAACTATTACCGAAAAGGGCGGCACAATGCGTCTCGGACTGTATCCCTGCAAGCTGACGGAGGATACGATCTCTGCACGGGTATACGGAGAGCCTCTTATTTACGAGAGGCACCGTCACCGCTGGGAGTTCAACAATGCTTTCCGTTCACAGCTTCGTGACGGAGGTCTGACCATTGCGGGTATCTCTCCTGACGAACGTCTGGTGGAGATCGTGGAGATCAAGGATCACCCATGGTTTGTGGGAGTTCAGTTCCACCCGGAATTCAAGTCCAGACCAAACAAGCCTCAGAAGCTTTTCGCCGACTTTATCCGGGCATCGGTTGAAAAAAAGGAACAAGGGAAATAATCTTCTTAAAGCAGGACAAGGCTTGAGTTTGTTCTGCTTTTTCCATATATTAGGATAATGCATATTTTTTGAATAATACTGACAGTAAATCAGTTTTCCACATAATTTTTTCTTAGGGTATGTCCAAACAACTTACTTTTACACCTTTTCCACATACTTTTCCACAGCTTTTGTGAAATGTTTAAGCTTTCCACATAGTTTTCCACCATTTTTAAATTACAAATGGTATAGATTTACTCCAAACAGGCTATAATACTAAAGACGGGAAATTGTATCAAAAGTGTTGAAAGGGTGTTAAATAATTATGATAAAAGGTGTAAATAAAAGGGTCGTTGAAATAATATGTATGGACAATGAATATTTTGAAAAGGCGGTGCTTTACGTCAAGTCGGATAAGCCTGATGTTCCCTCTGCACGTCTGGAAACAGAGGCAAGGATGTTTATGGAGGGTATCACACCGGTAAGACGTCAGGAAGCCATACCGCTGTGGCTTAAGCTCTCTGTAGCCGCTGCTCTGACGGTGCTGCTCATCCTGGTAGTTTACCTGATAATTTTTATGTAATAATATAACAATAAAAATTTACACAAAAATTTTGTAATTTTCTTGTGTTTTTATACGTAATGTGGTATAATTAATTATATATATTTGAAAATCTGCGATTTTTAAACTACGGGTTTTGTTTTCCTCGCTGCCTGCTCAATAATTGAGCGCCGGAATTTTGCCGGTACAAAACCACGAAACATCGTGATAGGAGGAAATTATGCCATATAACAACAATGATAAAAAGCCGGGAAAGTCTCCCGGAAAAAGATACGAACAGGAGGAAACCGCCTCCTTTATTCCCGGAAGAAATCCCGTCATTGAGGCTCTGAAATCAGGCAGAAGCATAAACACCATCTTTATAAGCGGTGAGGGCGGAAGTCTGGGACTTATCTGCAAAATGGCAAAGGAAAAGGGCATAGTAATAAAGCAGGTCTCGGACAGCAAGCTGTCCGCTATGTCGGGAGGAGCTTCCCATCAGGGAGTTATCGCAAGCTGTGCCTGCGCTGAATACTCCACGGTGGAGGATATTCTGGCGATCTCTGCGAAAAAAGGAAGTAAACCGTTCATAATAATATGTGATGAGATAGAAGATCCCCATAATCTTGGGGCGATAATACGTACCGCCGAGGCTGCGGGAGCTGACGGGATAATAATTCCGAAACGCAGGAGCGCTGCGCTTACCGAAACGGTCTACAAGACCTCAGCGGGGGCGGCAAGCTGGCTTCCTGTGGCAAGGGTAGCGAATATTCCCTCGGCAATAGATACCCTGAAAGAAAACGGGGTATGGATATACGGAACAGACGCATCGGGTGAGGATTACACCTCTGCCGATCTTCGGGGAAGCATAGGGCTGGTCATAGGCTCTGAGGGCTTCGGAATAGGCAGGCTGGTAAGGGAAAAATGTGATTTCCTTCTGAGACTGCCGATGTGCGGAAAAATAACCTCCCTTAACGCCTCTGTGGCGGCGGGAATTTTTATGTATGAGGCTGTAAGGCAAAGAAAAGCATAAGGGCCTCGCTCTTATTGAAATATTGAAAGGAGAGCTGGATTTGGAGGATAAAAAATACTCGGTCGATGATATTCTTAATGAATATTCGGGTAGCTCTGACAAGAAGTCCGCTGATAATGCCGGATTGAATGTTGATGATATTCTTGGAAGCTACGGTGAGACCGGTAAAAAGTCAAAGCCAAAAATTTCCTTACATAATACTGATCTGTTCAATAAAATAAATAAGAAGTTTGAATCTCAGGAAGAACCTGACAAATTTGCTCAGAAATATGACAAGCTCTCTGAAGCTGTAAATAATATAAAGGAAAAATCTCCGAAAACGCCGTATGTGCCTGAACCAAAGCCGGATCGTTCATTTTCCGAAAAATTTGAGCAGGATGAAATTTACGGAGATGAAAGTCAGCCTGAGGAAAAACCAAGGATAAAGCTTCCCAAGCCGTCTAAAAAGCCGGCTGCGGAGGAAACTGTGTCAAAGCCTGAGCCTCCTATACAAAGCGTGGCGATGAATACCTTCGAGGTCATCAATGATCCCTTTGATAAGTATTCCTCCATGGAGGATCAGGATACGGCAGACGTTCAGGAGCAGCCGGAGCAGGTCGTTGCTCCGGCAAATAAGGTCATCGGCGGATCAAGTGATCTGGACGATATTCTTAACGAGTACAGCGAGAAGAAGAAAAAGACTGTCCGTAATGAAGGTACGTTCCATAAGGGGATAACCGATTTCTTTACGAAGCTTGTTCCGAAGCAGCATGGAGATGAGATCTCCGGAAACACCGAGCTTCTTGACGGAATGATGAAAGCCAAGCGGGAGCGAATATCCCGCACACAGAGCGTTACTCCCATTGAAAGAAAAAGCATCAACGATATTGACCTGAATCTGGACGACAAAATACTGCCAAACACATCTCAGATACCGGTAGACGAGGAACAGCGGGAACTGGATAAGATAACCGCCCTCAAGGAGCGCAGAAGCAAAAAGATAAAGGATTTCGTCCTTGTAGGCGACGAGGAAGACGTTTCAGGTGAGGAAACAGAGGAGGACGAGGCATCAAAGGTGATCGACGACTTTGAAAACATTGCCGATGCTCCTTCTATCGCTCACGATATAGCTCAGCTGAAAGGAAGTCTTATTCTCAGGCTGGCAGTGCTGATAATTTGTTTCGCAGCAAGTGCTTATATCGCAATTGCAAACGATATGAATAATATTATGGAGCTTCTGAGCAAGCGTTCACAGGTCAGCACCTATCTTTTCGTAAATGCGATACTGGGTCTGCTGGCGGGATTTTCAAGCTATACGGTGATCTCCTGCGGACTTTCCAAAATAGTTTCTCTTAAAGCGGACTGCGACAGTCTCTGCGCTGTGTCCATGGTCTCCTCCATCGCGGCAACGATGATAATGTTTGCCAACGAAAATCTGATACGGGGAAGCTTTGTACACGTTTATATATCTGTGGCTATTGCCTCATTGCTGTTCAACACTCTGGGAAAGCTGTTTATTGTGAACCGTACCCAGCAAAGCTTCCGCTTTGTTTCCGGAAGCAGTGAAAAGTACGCTGTGTTCCCTATTGACGATGAGGAAACTGCACAGAATTTTACGAGAGGCGCTCTCAGCGACTTCCCGAACCTGGCGGCAATGCGTAAAACAGAGTTCCTCTCTGATTTCCTGAAAACCACCTATTCAAGCGACAGCACCGACCGTTTTTGCAGGATATTTACACCGGTGGTTCTGGCTGCTGCATTTGTAATAGGGATCATCGCAGGCTTATTAAGCAGAGCAGAGCATGCTACTTCCTCTGTATATATAGGGATTTCCGTATTTGTCGGAGTTGTGTCTATATGTACAGGATTTACCACGATGCTTATCGTAAACCTGCCTATGCTGCGCTCCGCTAAGAAAAATGCTGAAAATCAGGGAATCATCCTTGGTTACGACTGTATCGACGAGTTCGCGGAAACCAACAGTGTGCTCATTGACGCAGATCAGCTTTTCCCTCAGGGAAGCGTTAAGCTGGCGGCGATAAAGGTTTTCTCCGATACCCGTATCGACGAGGCTATCGTAGAAGCGGCAAGTCTTACAACACAGGCAGGAAGCGTATTGAAAAATATGTTTTACGACATTATTGCAGGCAAGACCGAGCTTCTCAATCCTGTTGAAAGCTATATTTTTGAAGATTCCATGGGTCTGTGCGGCTGGATAAACAACAAGCGCGTCCTGCTGGGAAACAGAGACCTTATGGTAAATCACAGCATTGAGGGTATGCCTCCTGTGTCGAAGGAAAAGGAGTACACGGAAAACGGCAGACACGCAGTCTATCTTTCCATTTCCGGAGAGCTGTCTGCAATGTTCCTTGTGGAGATCACTCCCACCATGGAGATAGGTCAGGCGCTCAGCGAGCTGCAAAGGAATGATATTTATATCATGGTGCGGTCTGTGGATTCACTTGTGTCGATAAACCGTCTTTCCGATCTGTTTGATATATCTCCCGAACATCTTAAGCTTGTACCGTTCCGTATGCATGAGCAGTTCAACGAGGTCACAGCTTATCAGGTCAGACAGAGAGCGACACTTGCCTGTTCGGGAAAATTTTCTGCGCTGGCCTCCCTTATTCTCAGCTGTAAGAGAATGAAGACTACAATTGGTGTTGGTATAGGAATACAAGCGGTGTCGATACTTCTTGGGATACTGATATGTCTTGCTATGGTGGTCCTGAACGGATTTCAGGAGCTGTCAGTTTCAATGGCGCTTACCTATAATTTTGCCTTTACCGCTGTTCTGATATTGTTTCAGCTCATACGAAAAAATTGAAAAAGACCCCGTTTCGGATAACCGGAACGGGGTCCATATTATTTCAGCCTTTATTTCAAGCCAATAAGGAGACGTATCATACCCTCAAACCATTCAGGGAAGGTATCTCCCAGCATATCGTAGTACTGCTTGTAGAGATCGGGGTCAGTCTGCTGAAGCTGTTTGAGCTGCTCTGCCATAAAGCCGTCCAGTGCATGGCTGAATAAAAGGACGGCAACAAGGATGAACAATGCTATCGGCAAAATGATACCGCATACCGAGGTTATTATGCCTGCTGTAGACAAGCCCTTTCCCACCGGTAGGCGCTTACTTTTGAAAACGATAC
>JAFLUJ010000311.1 GCA_022511485.1 Oscillospiraceae bacterium
AGTAGTTCATCATGGAGAACATACCCTTCTTCATCTCGCCGCCGTACCAGGTGTTAAGGATAACCTGCTCACGGGAAGTGATGTTGAAGAGGACAGCAGTCTCGGAATTGAGACCCAGCTCCTTGTAGTTCTCTACCTTTGCCTTGGAAGCGTTGTACACTACGAAATCAGGCTCAAAGTTTTCCAGTTCAGCCTCAGTAGGACGAATGAACATATTAGTTACGAAGTGTGCCTGCCAAGCCACCTCCACGATAAAGCGTATAGCCATGCGGGTGTCAGGGTTTGTACCGCAGAACAGATCCACCACATAGAGCTTCTTGTTTGACAGCTCCTTAACTGCCAGATCCTTGCAGGTCTTCCACGCCTCCTGAGATGCGGGATGGTTGTCGTTCTTGTATGCATCAGAGGTCCACCACACGGTGTCTTGGGAGTTTTCGTCCATTACGATGAACTTGTCCTGAGGAGAACGGCCGGTGTAAATGCCGGTCATAACATTGACAGCTCCCAGCTCAGTGACCTGACCTTTTTCATAGCCCTCCAGAGAAGGATCGGTCTCGTCTTTAAAGAGCAGCTCGTAGGACGGATTGTACACGATCTCAGTCGTGCCGGTGATACCGTACTTGGTTAAATCGATGTTTTTCATGCTTCGTAACTCCTTTTTAAATAGAATTGAAATAAGAAGATTCTGGCGGTAATTACAGCAAAATATTCAAATTTCCCACAAATACAATTATACATTATTTTAGTCAATTAGTCAAGAGATTTATAAAATTATTTAGTGTAATTTGTCTTAAACAGCTTATGAATAACATCGTTATATCTTTTTAATATCCTGCCAATTATCAGGAAATCCCATTTCTTTCAGGACAGCGTCAATTGAGATAACATTAAGTTGTTTTGACAGATCATCAATATTCTTTTTCAGTGCATAATAAAATTTATTAAACTCATTTTTTGCCAGCATAATTTTAAAAATAATTACAACAGCAAACAAATCGTTCTTTCCACATACTGGGTTGTTGCTTGCATCACGCGGAATTTTCAGACTGTCGTGCACAGAAGATGTTTTTATCATGTTGGGACGTAAATTCTGATTAACAGACTTAAGATTGTAAAGTCTTTCATCATGAGCACACGCATTCCTGTATACTGACAAAACAAACAGAATACTTTGCAGTTCATCTGATTTCAGACCGAATTGTTTTCCAACGTTGTTCTGATCTTTTTGTTTCATGACAGAATAAAATTTACTTATTGTACCTAAAGTAAGTGTATTAACTAAAACCCACATCGGAACATAGCCATATTCAAGCATATAATGCGAAACCATAGAATTATTTTTGGAAAGCTGTCTGGCAATTTCATGCTGCAAATGTGCTATAAGCTCAGATACTTCACCGATCTTCTGTGCATTTGTTTTTCGTTCTTTCGGCTTCGGGAATATATCAAAATTTTTAACTGTAAGATAGTTATCATAACCATACTGTTCAGAAAATTTATGCGCAATAACACTTTTTATATTGTTTTCTATTTCAAGTATGTAACGTAAAAAGAGATTTCTCAGCTCCCTGTCAGCCATATATAACGCATAAATTTCGTTAAAATCAGTACCTTCAATATATTGCTCATCATCACCAACATATGTTTTATCAAGAAACAGATCCTTATATCCATTAATAAGGTTATAATAATTTTCAAGCTCTATGATTTTTTTCACACGAGAACCATCACGTATTATCAATCCCCTGCTTCTGAGCTTTCTAAGCTGAGAATTTGTTGTGCTAAATACTTTGTTCATAAATAAAACCACCTATAAAAAACCCCGGGCCCGTAGGACACCGGAGTATGATCAGCATTATTATATGTTTGCTTTTTCTTCATTATACCACAAACATCACAGTATGTCAAGTGTTTTTTAATTTAACTCACCTTTTTGATCTGAAAATGGAAGCAAGAAGCAAGAGAAGGTTACTTCTTGCTTCTTGCCTCTTAAATTCTTGCTTCTAATTAGTACATTCCGCCTGCGGGCATTGCAGGAGCAGCAGGAACGTCTTCCTTGATGTCAGCAACAAGGCTCTCAGTTGTAAGAACCATTGCAGCAACGGAAGCCGCATTCTGGAGTGCGCTGCGTGTTACCTTTGTAGGATCAACGATTCCGGCAGGGATCATATCACGATATTCCTCAGTATATGCATCGAAGCCGTAGCCGACCTTTCCAGATACCACGATCTTGTCAAGAATAACACTGCCTTCAAGACCTGCATTAGCAGCGATCTGACGTACAGGCTCTTCGAGAGCTTTGAGCACGATAGCAGCGCCTGTTTTTTCATCTCCTGCAAGAGTGTCAGTGAGCTTCGCAACAGCAGGCATTGCATTTACATAAGCAGCGCCGCCTCCTGCAACGATACCCTCTTCAACAGCAGCCTTTGTAGCAGCGAGAGCGTCCTCAATACGGAGCTTCTTTTCTTTCATTTCTACCTCTGTAGCAGCGCCTACCTTGATAACAGCTACGCCGCCGCTGAGCTTGGCAAGTCTCTCCTGAAGCTTCTCTCTGTCAAAGTCGGATGTAGTTGATTCGATCTGTGATCTGATCTGACCGATCCTGTCCTTGATAGCCTGCTTGTCGCCTGCACCGTCAACGATAATGGTATTTTCCTTTGTGACCTTAACCTGCTTAGCACGGCCAAGCTGTCCGACCTCTGTATCCTTAAGCTCCAGACCGACCTCCTCGGAGATGACCTGACCGCCTGTGAGAATAGCAATATCCTGGAGCATTTCCTTTCTTCTGTCGCCGAATCCGGGAGCTTTCACAGCAACGCAGGTAAAAGTACCTCTCAGCTTGTTTACGATAAGTGTGGAAAGAGCCTCGCCCTCGATGTCCTCGGCAACGATGACCAGCTTCTTGCCGCTCTGAACGATCTGCTCAAGAAGGGGAAGAAGCTCCTGAATGGAAGCGATCTTCTTATCTGTGATAAGGATGTATGCATCGTCGATAACAGCCTCCATTTTTTCAGTATCTGTTACCATGTAAGGAGTGATGTATCCTCTGTCGAACTGCATACCCTCAACTACCTCGGAGTATGTTTCAGCAGTCTTGGATTCCTCTATAGTGATAACGCCGTCGGAAGTTACCTTCTCCATAGCCTCTGCAATGAGCTTTCCAACGTCCTCGTCAGCAGCGGAGTTTGCAGCAACATTAGCGATCTCGTCAGAGCCTGCAACTTCCTTGGAATTTTTCTTGATAGCCTCAACAGCAGCGTCAACAGCCTTTGCCATACCCTTTTTAACGATCATGGGATTTGCACCGGCTGCGATATTTTTCATACCCTCTCTGATAAGAGCCTGAGCAAGGAGAGTCGCGGTAGTAGTACCGTCGCCTGCTGCATCGTTGGTTTTTGTAGCAACTTCCTTTACCAGCTGAGCGCCCATATTTTCAAAAGCGTCCTCAAGCTCGATCTCCTTTGCGATGGTAACGCCGTCGTTTGTGATAAGGGGAGCACCGAACTTCTTGTCCAGAACTACATTTCTGCCCTTAGGACCGAGAGTGATCTTAACGGTATTTGCAAGCTTGTCAATACCTGCCTGTAAGGATTTTCTTGCTTCCTCACCATAAATAATATCTTTAGCCATGATAAATTATCTCCTTTACAAAAAATAGTGGGATTTCAATTATTCAATAACTGCCAGAATATCGTCCTGACGGAGTATAGTGTACTCTACACCGTCCACCTTTACCACATCGGCGCCGCTGTACTTGGAAATAAGCACCTTCTGTCCCTTCTGGACGAACATTTTAACTTCCTTTCCATCTACAATGCCGCCGGGTCCTACTTCAACGATCTCAGCGATCTGTGGCTTTTCCTTAGCGCTTCCTGCGAGGATGATGCCGCTCTTTGTGGTCTCCTCTGCCTCGGTCATTTTGATAACTACTCTGTCAGCAAGTGGTTTGATAGTCATAGTAAAAACTCCTTTCCAAATTCAGCTATGGTGTATCTTCAAATCCCCTACGCGTTTGGCTTCGGCGGAATGAATTAGCACTTTAAACATCAATGTGTTAGCACTCTTTCTTTTTGAGTGCTAATTATATTTTACCAGTATTTTCGCAAAAATCAAGTAGTTTTACGAGATTTCAGCGTAATATACAAATATTAATTATATTGTGGACAAAAAATAGAATATATAAACAACAATTAGGAATATCATGATCATGAAAATGGCGCACCCGAAGATGCGCCTGACAACATATACTATTCTGTCTCAATATATTTTGTTTCTCCGATCTCAACACCCTTATATTTATCAATTTCTACAATACTGTCAAACCATCCGCAGCCAAGGGGCTGTGATCTTTCCGGGCTCCAATCCAGGCTCTGAGCGATTACTTCCACTTTATCTTTCAGAATGCTGTTTTCCATCAACAAACGTATTTCATTAAAGTGGTTTCTCATTTTGCTGATAACAATTTGCTCGTTGGAATAATATCCGATCTGTGACAGCCATATCTTTTCGCCGTTCTCGCTTTCAAGCTCTTTTACTGCAACATTCGGTCGGAGGCTTGTTTTAAATGAAATCCCCTCCATAACATTATCTGTCAGGATACCATACTCATTATGCACCGTCTCGTATTCAGAGGAATTGCGGGCGGTGTTCATACCGAATTTAAGAATATAATCCTTGTCGGTATCTATTTTGTCAAGCTGAAGCTCTGTCCATAAAGTGAACTGCGTTTCGGTGCAGGCGTCAAAATACACGTTGCCCCCTCCAAGAATTTGAGGCGAGCCGTTCTCATGTATTTTCACATATTCGCTTGTCTGTGCGTCTGTAAGGTATATCTCGGGGAATGTATTCATCTGCACACATTCCAGTCCTTTCTCATCAAGTCCCTCAATGGTAAGTATCATTCCTCCGATATGCCCGTCTGAAAGCAGTGTGTCGACTGTAAGTCTTATATGCTCGTTCTCATCGGTATAATTGAGTGCAAGTCCATGCTCCTCAAGATATTCTACAGACTTCTCCGAAAAATACTCCTGTACCGCTGCATGGTGTACAAGCTGTGTATAAGCATATGCTGCTGCCGGTACGGCCAGAACTGCCGCAGCTGCGATCCCGGCAGCTATACTCGCCCAACGCTTGCCAAGTCCTCTGCGTTTTACGGTCATCCCGCGTTTTGCTGATACTATAAACCTTTCGTCCAGACCGTTCATTGCTCTCAATATATCATTTCCATTCATGGTGATACTCCTTTCTTTTCCAAAAAATTCTTCAGACCCGCTCTTGTTCTGTGGAGCGTTGTCTTGACCTTGCTTTTGGAGAAATCCATTTCTTTAGCTATCATATCTACGCTTGCGCCGTACCAGTACCGTTTGACGAACATATCACACTTATCATCGGTCAGCGTTCCAAGAAACTCGTTTATCAGTACTGAAATAAGCTCATCCTCAGTTGTGACATCCTGACTATTGTCAGGAATACATTCCTCCATCTCATGTGTAAGCTCTACTAAATGCGCACATCGCTTAGCTGCCTGCCGCTTGTCTATTATGTTGTATGCAGTGCAGCGGCAAAGCCTTGCAAGGTAGGAGAAAAGGTCACTTGGCTGCTGTGGCGGAATAGAATTCCATGCCTTTAGATAAGTATCATTTACACATTCCTCGGCATCGCACATATCACCGAGGAAGCTAACCGCCAATCGCAGCAGCCGTTTACCGTAAATGTTCATTGTTTCCCCGACAGCAGATTTGTCACGGGATAAGTACAGCTCTATCAGCCTTTGATCGTTATCATGCTCGTCCATTGTCGTACCTCCTTTCTTCTTTCACTATGATAATCAGGAAATAAGCCGAAAAGGTTACACTTCCTGAAATTATTTTTTAAATATGTATTTTGGTATTAATAAAATAAAATGGATACGCACAGATTTTCAGTGCATATCCATTTTTTATTTGTTGGTATTCAGAAGAAAGCTGCGGGCTTTTTATACCGCTCCGCCCTCAACAACAAGATTCTCCTTGTCAACAGCGTCGCCGTAAACGCTTGCCAGAGTAGCGTCATAATCTGCATGGAAGAAGCTCTCACCTGCAAGAGCTGTGATCTCATCATTGATCCAGTTCAGAAGTGTTTCGTTGCCCTTTGTTACAGCAGGAGCAATAGTGTCGATGCTTCCAAGAGATTCAACTCCTACAGTAAATCCGGGATTCTGCATTGCCCATGCAAGAACCTCTGTATTATCTGTGGAGAATGCGTCTCCTCTGCCGTCCTGGAGTGCGGAATATGCTTCGTTGTACTCGTCGAATTTGACCAGTTTTACATCGGGATAGTTATCTGTGAAATATGTTTCGGCAGTAGTACCCTTTACTACGATAAGGCTCTTTCCGTTAAGCTCCTCGGCAGATGTTATAACTGCACTGTCGGGAGAAACCACACCAAGAGCGACCTTCATGTAAGGGAGAGCAAAATCCACCTTCTCTGCTCTTTCAGCAGTAACTGTAAAGTTTGCGAGAATGATGTCCACCTTGCCGGTTTCAAGGAACTCTACACGGTTTGCAGCTTCAACGGAAACCAGCTCCAGCTCAGTGCCAAGATCCTCTGCAAGACGTCTTGCGAAATATACATCATAGCCCTGATACTCGCCGTTGTTATCAACATATCCGAATGGATTCTTGTCGGAGAATACTCCAATTTTCAGGCTGCCTGCTTCCTTGATCTCGTCAAGAGTTCTGTAAATGCTGCTGCCTCCTGTGCTTCCGCCGTTGTCAGCCGAAGCTCCGCCGGAATTATTGTCTGCGGTCGTTCCTCCGCCGTTTCCTCCGCAGGCTGCAAGACTGACAGCAACTGCTGCTGCCGCGATAACTGATAAAATTTTTCTGAACTTCATTATAATCAGATCCTTTCTTAATTTGAGACATACTATATATCTTTTTCAATATGCCCTATTTGGAATATGAGAACGTTTTTAGAAAACGTTGTGCGCGTTCTGTTTTGGGACTGCTGAAAAATTCATGGGGAGTACCCTCCTCCACGATAACGCCGCCGTCAAGGAAAATTATCCTGTCCGCTGCAGCCTCAGCAAATGCCATTTCGTGGGTCACTATCATCATGGTAGTTCCGTTTTTCGCCAGATCAAGGACGACATTCAGCACCTCGTGAACCATTTCCGGGTCAAGAGCCGCCGTGATCTCGTCAAGGAGAATAATATCCGGATGGATTATAAGACTTCTTACGATAGCAACACGCTGCTTCTGTCCGCCGGAAAGCTCCGAGGGATACGCCTCTGCCTTGTCCCGCAGACCCACTCTTTCAAGCAGTGCAAAGGCTTCCTCCCGGACTTCGTCCTTTGGACGCTTCTGCACCTTTAACGGAGAAAGACAAATATTGTCCAGCACCGTCATATGAGGGAACAGGTCGTAGTTCTGAAAGACCATTCCGATTTTCTGACGTATTTTATAGAGACTTCCGCTGCCGTATTCCACCGGCTCGCCATGGAGGGATACTGTGCCGCCCTGTATCGGTTCAAGACCGTTCAGACATCGCAGAAATGTACTTTTTCCACAGCCCGACGGACCTATAAGCACCACCGTCTCGCCCTTTTTGACGCTGAGGGATATGTCATTTATAACATCATTGTCCCCGAAAGCCTTTTTCAGGTTTGAAACCTCAATAACTATATCTTCCATAACGGCTTACTCCTTTCTCACTGGTCTTTCTGCGCCTTTATCAGCTGCTTTGAAACCACCGACAAAGGAAAGCATATGATAAAGTACATGAAGAAAATCGCCGCATAGACCCATATCGCCGCATTGGGAGCGTCGTAGCGGTTGGCGTCGATTATCTGCTTGCCCACCTTAAGAACCTCTGTGACGCCGATAAGGGACACAAGAGCAGTAGTCTTTATCATTCTTGTTGAAAGATTTATAAGATTAGGCATAAGCCTTCTGAAAGTCTGGGGAAGTATAACGTACAGGTAAAGCTGACCCTTGCTCAGACCCAGGGAAAGTCCGGATTCATACTGATGCTTTGGTATGGACTGGAAAGCTCCCCGGACAAGGTCGCCTGTCTCGGCAGTTCCCCATATTGTGAAGACGATTATTGCGGACACCTCTCCGGAAAGATTAATTCCCGTTGAGCGTGTTATTCCGAAGAATACGATAAACAGCCACACAAGCTGAGGCATTATCCTGACCGCTTCAAGGTAGACCCTGCACACTCCCCGGACGGCTCTGTTTTTAAGGGTCATGGCTGCACCAAGAAGGATACCGAATATGACGGAAAATCCAATGGAGATAAGGGAGATCCTCACCGTTACCCACAGTCCCGCAAGCAGGCGCAGGAAATTGTTTCCCGCAAAAAGGACTTCAATTCCCCCCACGGCGAACCCTCCTTTCAAGCAGCGTAAAGACAATGGAGATCGGAAGTATTATGATAAGATACGCCACCACAAGCATGGACAGCGCTTCTGTAGTGCTGTAATACATTCCGATAAGGTCTTTTGCTGTGTACATAAGGTCTGCAAGGGACACCGCGCTGAAAACGCTGGTCTCTTTCAGAAGGAATATGACGTTTGCACATATTGCGGGAGTAGAAACAGCCATCGCCTGCGGGAAGACTACATATCCCATGACCTGACGGTCATTGAGCCCAAGGCTTGCAGCCGATTCAAGCTGACTTTTTCCCACTGCTTCAAGACCGCTTAAAAAGGCTTCGGACATATAGCTGCCTCCCAGAAACGCCAGACCGATTATTCCGCAGGCTTCCGGGGAAAGGACGATACCCGCCTTGGGAAGTCCGAAAAACAGGAAAAAAAGCTGTACGATAAGAGGTGTGTTACGGGAAAGCTCCGTATAAGCCAGTGCGATCTGGCTCAGTACGGGAACTTTATAATATCTTGAAAATGCGCAGATCGCTCCCACCAGCGCAGAAAGGACGATACCTATTGCGCCGATCTTCACCGTAAGGACGGTGGCTTCTATGTATAGGGGGTAGTATTTCTGAATAAACGCCCAGTCCATGATCTCCTCCACTTATTTTTCTATCTTTTATAGTATGCTGATAACGCTGAACTGTGATTTCACAAGCAAATATTAGTATACCATGCTGAATTGATATTGTCAATAAGTTTTGGGGTATTGGCGGCTCAAAGCTTGATTTTTCGCTTTGCGAAAAATCACAATGGGATTCCAAAGGGGCTTTGCTCCTTTGGCAGGGTCAAGGGGCAGCGCCCATTGCCGCGCTCCGCAGAGCGCGGAATCCTTTCCTGCGCCCGCAAGCTGGGCTCAGCTTGACCAGCTTTACAATTTTGCGCAAAGCGCAAAATTGAGAGATCCGCTTTGAGGTGCTTACTTGATAGCCTTGAAAGCTTCCTCCAGATCAAATATAATATCGTCAATGTGCTCAGTACCAATAGAAAGACGGATGGTATTTGACTTGATACCCTGCTCCGCAAGCTCCTGCTCGTTAAGCTGGGAGTGTGTTGTGGAAGCCGGATGGATAGCAAGGCTCTTTACGTCTGCAACGTTGGCAAGCAGTGAGAAGATCTGGAGATTGTCGATAAATTTCTTAGCATCAGCCTCGCCTCCCTTGATCTCAAATGTGAAGATAGAGCCTCCGCCATTTGGGAAGTACTTGTCGTAAAGACGCTTCTGCTCGCCGTCCTTAGCAAGTGAGGGATGATTCACCTTCTCAACCTGGGGATGCTTGCTGAGGAAGTCTACGACCTTTATAGTATTTTCAACATGACGCTCTACACGGAGGGAAAGAGTTTCAAGTCCCTGCAAGAATATAAAAGCGTGGAATGGCGAAAGAGTTGCGCCCGTATCTCTCAGAAGGATGGCTCTGATCTTTGTAACAAACGCAGCAGCGCCTACCGCCTTTGTGAAGCTTACTCCGTGGTAGCTGGGGTTAGGCTCAACGAGGGATGGGAATTTTCCGCTTGCCTCCCAGTCGAATTTACCGCTGTCCACGATAACGCCGCCGATAGCTGTACCGTGACCGCCGATAAACTTTGTAGCGGAGTGTACAACAATGTCCGCACCGTGCTCGATAGGACGTACAAGGTAGGGAGTACCGAAGGTGTTGTCAATTACAAGCGGTATCTTGTGCTTGTGAGCCACAGCAGCGACTTTTTCGATGTCGATAAGATTGGAGTTCGGATTTCCAAGGGTCTCAATGAAGATAGCCTTTGTGTTGTCCTGAATAGCTTTCTCGAATGAACCCTCCTCATCTGGATCGACAAAGGTTGTTGTGATGCCGTATGTGGGGAGAGTGTGTGCAAGCAGGTTGTATGTGCCGCCGTAGATGGTCTCGGCAGCGACGATATGGTCTCCTGCTCCTGCAAGGTTCTGGAATGTGTAGGTGATAGCTGCCGCTCCGGAAGCTACTGCAAGAGCCGCCACGCCTCCCTCAAGAGCCGCGATCCTCTGCTCGAAAACATCCTGAGTGGGATTTGTAAGTCTGCCGTAGATGTTTCCTGCATCCTTAAGAGCGAAACGGTCTGCCGCGTGCTGAGAGTTGTGGAAAACATAGGATGTGGTAGCATAGATAGGGACTGCTCTTGCGTCCGTTACCGGGTCAGCGTTTTCCTGACCGATGTGAAGCTGCTTGGTTTCAAATTTAAGATCTCTTCCTGCAAAATTACTCATAATAAAAAATCTCCTTCTATATTAATTTTATGATCGAATGTGATTTCCCTGACATCAACAACACATTCGCAGGCTGAGAACTTTAACTGTTCTTTTTCTCATTTTCGTAACAATCCTTTCATATCCTATCAATCACGTAGGAATTGTATGACTTTATTATAATAAATATATTTTTTGTTGTCAAGTCATTCCCTACAAAATTTATATGAATTTAATAATTTGGTATATCTGCATAAAAAAATCACAGGGGACTAAAAATTTTTAGTCCCCTGTGATCCGGCGGTATTGCCTCAAGCCTGCTTTGTCACAATAATATTCGTCGGGTTCATTCCCGTCCACGGTACGAGCCAGCTGTCCTCCACTAGCAGGCGTGTGATGTCGCTCATCTCTTCGCCCATCTGCGTGCCTATCATATCCTGGATGCATGGCTGAAAACGTTCGGGAGTATGCTCCTGTGTTATCTTTTTAGTGATCTCAACTCTGTCAAGCGCTCCGCGGAAAAGCTCCTGTGCCAGCGGTTCGATCAGATCGCAGAGCTGCTTGAAACGGTCGGATGTAAAGTGAGGGTAATTCGGCTTTACCGCGTCACCTGCTTTGACAGCACATCCCATGTCGATAAGCTCCGTGCAGATCATTTTATCATTCTCCGTCCCTGGCTGCGCGGAAGGAAGCATGGTCAGAACATTTGCCTGTACGTCACTGATCCTGCAGAACCTTGGTGAATTGAATCTGATCCAGTAATACAGCAGCTGACCCTGTTCGGTCTCCTGATACATCATCAGCGGGTCGTAATTATTGCCCTTGGGAGCTTCCTCCTGCTCTATGAGAAATAAACGCGCGTAAGGACAGGTCTCCGGGTCGGGAAGCTCCTTATACAGCTCATCGTCCAGCTTCTCGTAGAACGCTCTCATGACCCTTGCCAGCACAAGCCATTTCAGCGAGTTTACCGGCATATCACTGCCGTAGAAGCCTATAGAGCGTATTTCTCCCTCATTCTTTTCAAAGAAATCTCTGATCTTCCCCGCAGCTTCCTTAAGCAGGTCTGCCTTTGCCTGAAAACGCTCTGTCATGGCTCGTTCCGTGTTTATTATCACATTTGTCAGATAAAAGCCGTTCTTTTCTGTAAGCAGCTCATACTCTGCAAGATTTTTGAGCTCGTCCTCCAGATATGCGGTAGGCACACCCAGCTGCAGACTGAGCTGTTCCTCGTTCTGCTTGTCATAATAGCACGCCATCAGGATATTCTGCTGGATGCTGGAAAAATGCAGTCCATTATAATCTCTGATCGGCGCAGTCAGCCAGCGCCAGTCCAGTTTAACGGGGTTGTAGCTGTATTCTCCGAAAGTTCTTTCCATTGTAATGCCCTCCTTGACACGTTTCCTTGATTGGAACAACAGGTATTTTACCATACTTTGCGAAAGCGAAAAGCGAGCCGAAATGTCCTTCACCGAAAGCCCGTCGATATAGTACGCCACCATGACCCGGCGATAGTTGGAGCTTAGCAGCGACAGCTCCCGGGTCATGAGCCTCAGCTGTTCGTCAAGCTCTGCCTGCTCTTCAAGAGCTTCCCAGCTGCCGTCCGACACGGTATCGTCAAGCTCGGCGGTGGTGCGCTTGTCCTTATTGCGGTACCAGCTCTTTAGGATATTGTCGGCGGTGCGCCATACAAATCCGTAGAATGCTTTCTCGTCCCGGAGATTCTCCACGCTTTCAAACAGTTTCAGCATTATCTCCTGAGACAAGTCCTCCGACTCCTGATAGGAGCTTGTACGGGACAGACAATACTGAAAGATCGACTTCGACATCTGCGCAACCTTTTCACGGCGTTCATTAGTATTCATACTCGGCTCTCCTTTCTGCTGCCGGAATCCAGATGCCGGAGGCAAGAAGCAGGATCTTTCTTGTCTCTTGATTCCAACAACTGAAGCTTCTGTTTATATAGTGCAGGATTTTACCTTTGGTTAGGGCTTGAAAAAATTTTTTTGAAAAAAATAAATTATCTTGCGGAAAGAAGTTCAATATCAAAACGTTACAAAGAAAAGCGCACCGGATCTGTTTCCGATACGCTTTTGTTGTATGATTGTGCTTACGCCGTCACTGTGGTGACAAAAATATCATAGATAGCCTTTATCGCCGCCTCGAAGTCCTCTTCGGAAACTCCGATTATAACGTTAAGCTCGGATGATCCCTGGTCGATCATCTTTACATTTATCTTTGCATGAGCAAGTGCGGAGAATATCCTTCCCGCAGTACCGCGAGCCTTTCTCATGCCCCGTCCCACAACAGCGATAAGAGCAAGATCATCTTCAACGTCCATATGGTCAGGATGCACGCGGAACTCTATCTCGTCCAGTACGCTTTTCTGGACGGGCTTAAGAGCGTCCGTAGCGACAATAACGCTCATAGTGTCAATTCCGGAAGGCATATGCTCAAAGTTAAGACCATTTTTCTCCAGCGAACGAAGCACGTTTCTTCCGAAGCCTACCTCGCTGTTCATCATATCCTTTTCAATGTTGATTACGGACATTCCCTTTTTGCCTGCTATACCGGTAATGACGTACTTGCTGACCTCCTCGGACTCCGCAACGATCATCGTTCCTCTGTCCTCGGGACGGTTAGTATTTCTTATATTTATAGGTATGCCTGCTGTGCGGACAGGGAAAATAGAATCCTCATGGAGAACCCCTGCTCCCATATAGGAAAGCTCTCTCAGCTCCCTATATGTGATAGTAGTGATAGGAGCGGGATTATCCACGATCCGGGGATCGCAGATAAGGAAACCGGAAACGTCCGTCCAGTTTTCGTATATCTTCGCATGGACAGCTCTTGCAACTATAGAGCCCGTAACATCCGAGCCTCCCCGGGAGAATGTCTTTATAGTATCGTTAGGCATCGAACCGTAGAATCCGGGGATAACCGCGTGCTCGCACTCCTTAAGTCTGGGACGGAGCAGAGACATGGTCTTTTCAAGGTCAAAGACGCCGTTCTCACCGAATTTTATATACATTGCTGGGTCGATAAATTCAAATCCCAGATATGCCGCGAAAACCTTGCCGTTAAGGTACTCTCCCCTTGATGCAGCATAGTCACGTCCTGCCATATGAGCAAAGGCATTTTTGATCTTGGTGAACTCCGCACTGAGGGAAAGCTCCACTCCAAGCTCACAGATTATATCGTTGTAGCGCTTTTCGATTGCAGCAAAATCCTCCTCGAAGTTTCCGCCCTGAGCCGCCTTTGCATAGCAGGCATAAAGCATATCTGTAATTTTAGTATCATCGTCAAAGCGTTTTCCGGGGGCGGAAGCAACAACATAGCGCCTGTCCGGGTCTGCACGGACTATCTCCGCAGCCTTTTTGAACTGATTAGCGTCCGCAAGGGAGCTTCCTCCGAATTTTACTACTTTAAAATCACTCATGTAAAAGATCCTTTCGTTAAAAATAATTATGACAATTTCCCTGCGGGGGAATTGTCCTCCGCTCTTTCGACGTTTTATGGTTTTGCGTCAGCAAAATTCCGA
>JAFLUJ010000312.1 GCA_022511485.1 Oscillospiraceae bacterium
TTGATTAAGGTATTTGGGGGCAAGCAATGAGTACCGCTCACACCTGCGGTACTTTACTTCCATTTTCAGGCAATAGCACCTTAAAAGTCCGAACACAATAATTAGTATTTATTATAGCACGTTTTTCCTGCATTGTCAAACTCAAAAAATATACAATATCCGACGTTAATTTACAGATTTTCAGGTAATAGCGCACAATCAGCTCTTGCCTCCTGCCTCTGGTCTGCTTGCCTCCAGCAGCCTATCCTGGTAGAAGTCGCAAAGCTCCGCTGCTGTCTCCGCAGAGTAGCTTTCCACCTGCATCATGACCCCCTTTTCCGTCCGTACAGGCTTTATAAGGACTCGTCCCCGTTTGTCGTTTATGGTGACGCCGTCACCTGACACCTGCTGTCCGGAAAACATACTCCGCAATAGCTTGACAGGATGCTTGTCTATCGCCACGAACCGGGTGGACAGCGCCATTTCCGGAAGCTCCCTCACCGCATCCAGAAGAGTTATCCCCCTGCTTTCAAGCACCTCAAGGACTGTCAGCATAAGAGCTGCGCCGTCCCGGACAAAGGGAGTTTCCGCTGCCAGCTTTCTTGCTTCCGAATCTCCCTTGTCGGAGGGACATCCGCTGTATCTCAATACCCTGCTGCCGAACTTTTCAGCTATATTGTCCGCCGCCCGTGGAAAATCATTGGGCAGGGCTATGTCGTATCCCTGTGAAAACCTGTGCATACAGGCAATAAGGATCAGCTTTTCCTCAAAAACATAGCCGGTCTCATCGGTAAATGCGGAGATTCCCCTTCCGTCACTGCCAATATGGAAAACAATAGGACTTCCCTCCCTGCTGTTTATACGGTCAAGGATACCGTCGCAGGCGTCCTGCACAGCTCTGCCGGAGGTGTTCAGCACCGCCTTTATACTGCGCAGCCTTTTGGGAGCAAGCTCCTCCAGCATGGAATTGTAAAGCCGCAGAATAGCTGCCGTATCACGTATCTCTCCGAAATGAGCAAAGCCCGCACGACGGTACTCGCTGCGGTTCAGTCCACCCTCTATTATTTTTTCTTCACTTCTGGTAAGGGGAAGTCCGTCTCCGGAAAAAAGCCGAAGCTTTGCTGTGACGCCGGCTTCCACCCAGCAGCCGGCGGTCAGTCCGGAACGTGCCGTACAGTATGCAAGAGCGGGAGCGGAGCACTCCCCGAAAAACCAGGCTTCCCCTCCGGAGGCAGTCACTCCGGAGCAGACCGCCATGGCAAGACTTTTTGAAGCGGCGCTGTCCGTGCAGCCTATGGCAATTCTTCCGCCCAGAGAAGCAAGGGAGCTTCCTGCCGCAGCTGCTATCTGAGGAGTTATGATGCTCCCCGTTTCTCCGCAGATACCGTCCTCGCCAATACGCATAGGAGCGAGAAATCCGTATTTTATATCCTGTGCGGCACAGGCATAGGAATCAATATGTCTTCCGTTCCATATCCGGACGCTGCTTTGTACTACTGCCTGCTCGGCAATGACTGCATTGTCGCCGATCACTGCTCCCTCGTAGACCTCTGCTCCGGTAAGAAGCCTCGCTCCCGTTCCTATTGCAGCGCCCATGACTGAGGCCCGTTCTCCGATAAACGCTCCGTCCATAATTACCGCTCCCCGAAGCTTTGCGCCGCGGCAGACTGTTACATTTTCTCCTATGACCGTTCCCGCTCCGATCTCCGCGCCGGGAGCTATATCCGCTGATGGAGCTATATAAACCGGCGGTGTCAGGCTAAGCTCGGGACGATCTGAGGCTATTTTTACAATATGCTCCGGACGTCTTGGATAGCTGCCGTTCAGCACATCGGCGTTGGCGGCAAAATATCCCTCATGGGTGTTGACGTCCCTGAAATATCCGGAGGCGGAAATGCTTATGACCTTCCCGCCATTGCGTATCACAGAGGGGATAAGCTCGTCGATCAGGTCGCTGACACTTTCCGATGCGGTAAGAGCAGTCTCACGGGAGATCATGAACACTCCCGCCGCCGCAGTGTCGGAACGGCAGTTTTCTCTTGCGGGACAGGGTATAAGCTCGGTGACGTCGTCCCCGTCCGTCACAACAAGAATATTATCTTCACCGTTTATCGGCTCACGGGTCAGGATGGAAATATCCGCAGAGGAGGAGCGGTGGACTTCCAGAGCGGAGGTAAGATCGGTGTCAAGCAGGACGTTCCCGAAAATGACGATGATCTCATCAGAATTGACCGCCTCCTCTGCGGCTCTTGTAATGGCGTAGCAGCTTCCCTCGGGAGTGTCGGTGATGATAAAATCGGCAGAACTGTCGTCAAGGTGATCTGTAAGGACAGCGGAAAGACGGTCGGCAGCGATAAACACCTGTGAGAAGCGGTGCTGTTCAAGCAGGTCAAGGGTATAATTTATCAGCGGCACTCCGCAGATGGGAAGCATTGCAGCGGGCTTGGTACAGGTCAGGGGACGCAGCCGCAGGGCGTCTCCTCCTGTAAGTATCAGAGCGGCAGTTTGCATGGCGGTAACCTCCGTAAACTTAGTATTTTTTGTATTATTACCCATTTGCCAATTTTTTAATCAGTGAAGGCCGGTGAGATAAATTATGATTTACGTCATTACCCATCTGTTGACTTTTCCCCTGTTTAATGGTATAATTGTCTTGCTAAAGATTGGATATAATAAATGGAATCATCATCAGACATATATTGTGGAGGGATGACAGTGAAAAATCAAAGAAAATAAAATGCCTTAATTCCGCTATCGGTACATATGATCTTTGCAGATGTTACTTGAAATACGACATAAATTATTACTACTTCTATATTCTGGACCATAATGAAAAACGATTCCTTGGTGTTAAGGAAGAAGATTTTTTGCTTGATGGCTTTCACATCCGTAAAATATCCGATATTAAAAAAGTTGAATTTAAAGACGACCTATGCGTTAAAATAAACAGGGAGAAAAAGCTCCTTAATGATGTCATTAAACCGGATATTGATCTGTCATCATGGAAAGCAGTCTTTAAATCACTTAAAAAGCTGAACGGATTTCTGATAATCCAAAACGAATATCCGGACAAAAAGGAAAACTTCTTTTATCTCGGAGTAATTGAAAAAGCAAAGAGATCCTCAGTTTTATTCCGACCCGTTGACGCTGACGGAGTATGGTTTGATACCATTGAAATCCCATATTCAAAAATTACAGGCGTAACATTTGGAGACAGATATTCAAAAGCATTTCAGGAATACTTATCCCGAACATAAAGGCAATACCGCACAACTATTGTGCGTCAGACGCGCAGTTAGATTTTTCGTCAGATTGTGCAAAAATTTCGCAGGCATACTGTCGTATGTCAAGAAATTTTGGTGCAATACGACGAAAAATATGCAAGCGTATGGCGTGCAAAGCCATTAGGCGGTAGTTGTGCGGTGTTGCCTTAAACTAATTTATAATGGAGGCAGAAAAATGAGCATTTTCAGTAAAATAGCAGCCGGTCTGAAAAAGACAAAGGACTCAATGATGGGTAAGCTTGAGATCCTTATGAATTCATTTACCAAAATAGACGAGGAGTTTTTCGAGGAGCTTGAAGAGCTTCTTATAACCTGCGATATGGGTGTGGAGACATCCCTTGAAATATGCGGGGAGCTTCGTAAAAAGGTCAAGGAAAAAGGCATAACCGACCCTTCCACCATAAAGGACGAGCTGAAAGAGATCATTACCGAAATGCTTGGAGAGGATAAAACTATAGACACCTCCACAAAGCCTTCGGTTATCCTTGTTATCGGTGTAAACGGCGCAGGAAAGACCACTACTGTTGGCAAGCTTGCACATCTTTTCAAAAGCGAAGGAAAGAGCGTCCTTGTAGCGGCGGCGGATACCTTCCGTGCGGCAGCTATCGACCAGCTCCAGGTATGGGCTGAACGTGCCGGAGCGGACATCGTAAAGCATGAGGAGGGTTCAGACCCAGCTTCCGTTGTTTTTGACGCCATCACCGCCGCAAAGGCAAGAGGTGCGGACGTTGTTATATGCGACACCGCAGGACGTCTCCATAATAAGAAAAATCTTATGGAGGAGCTTAAAAAGATCAGCCGTATAGTAAATCAGCAGGCGGAAGGCTGTTCTCTTGAATCCCTGCTTGTTCTGGACGCAACCACCGGACAGAACGCAGTAAATCAGGCGCGTCTTTTCAGCGAGGTGGCTGACATCACGGGAATAATCCTAACCAAGCTGGACGGTACTGCAAAGGGCGGTATCATCATTTCCATTCACAAGGAGCTTGGTATCCCCGTCAAGCTTGTGGGCGTAGGCGAAAAGCTTGACGATTTACAGGACTTCCATGCAAGGGATTTTGCAGAGGCTCTCTTTGAAACTGATACCGAGTTCGATTATAATTACGAGCGTCTTACAGACGGTGAGGAGACAGATGGAGATGTTTCAGAAGAAACAGTCTCCGAAGAGATCATAGAAAATGAAAATAAAGAGCCTGTTTCCGAAACTGCGGAAACCACAGAGGCTACTGAACCCGCCGAAGAAGCTGTCTCTGAGACGGAAGAACCTGCCTCCGAAGAAACTGCGGAGGATACAGAAGAAGCTTCCGAAACCGCCGACGTGCCTAAAAAGAAAGACCACGGTAAGTTTGAATTTCTGTTCAAAGAGATCACATTCGGAAAAAAGAAGCAGGAAGATAATGATAATACAGAAGAATCCGACTAAAAAAGGGGTATCTGCATGAAAATAGTACTTGCATCAAACAATAAAAACAAGCTCCGTGAGATACGGGAGATCCTTGACCCCCTTGGCTTTGAAGTCCTTTCACAGTCCGAGGCAGGAGCGGACATTGAAGCAGATGAAAACGGAAAGACCTTCGCTGAAAACGCCTATATAAAAGCAAAGGCGGCATACGACATGACCGGACTTCCCGTCATCGCGGACGACAGCGGTCTTGAAGTGGACGCTCTGAACGGCGCTCCGGGAATATATTCCGCAAGATACGCTCCCGAGGGACAGCGCAAGGCAAGGATTCTGGAGGAATTGAAGGACGTCCCCGATGAAAAACGGGGAGCGGCTTTCACCTGCTGTATCTGCTACATTGACCCGGAGGGAACGGCTCATTATTTTACGGGACAGTGCCGGGGAAAGATCGGCTATGAGAACCGGGGAACAAACGGCTTCGGATACGATCCCATTTTTATGTACGGGGAAAAGTCCTTTGCTGAAATTTCCGCCGAGGAAAAGAACTCTGTAAGTCATCGTGCAAAGGCTCTTGAACAACTAAAAAAATTCTTTAAAAACAGCAATTGATAGGGGGATCGTTATGAGAAAAATTTCAGCCGGTATTTTATCCTTGATACTCATAACAGCTTTTGCAGGATGCAGCTCTGATACCGGTTCAAATAAGATCAAAAGCTTTGAGTTTGAAAATGTTTCAAAGATGATGGTCATATCTGTTGATGGAAAGAGGTTTGAGGTCACTGACACAGATATGGTTCAGAAAATTACTGAAAATATTGAGTCTGTCCGATTTGAAAAAGGCGAATCAAACGAAAACAAAAATGGCTTTGGTCCGTTTGTTCAATGGTATGACGCTAACGGCGATCTTATTGAAAGCATTTCTGTTATGGGAGATCAGACTATTATATATGACGGCTTTTTATGGACAGCTGCAAACGGAAATATTGACGCTGAGCTTTTGGAGAATGTGTTCACAGAGCTTTCAGATAAAGGAGAATGATTATGAAGCTTCTTGCTATCGACGGAAACAGCATTATGAACCGTGCCTTTTACGGCATAAAAATGCTTTCCAGTAAATCGGGAGTGTACACCAACGCCATCACAGGCTTTATGAATATATATCTTGCGGCGGCACAGGAGCTTTCCCCTGATGGAATTGCTGCCGCTTTTGATATGCGTGCTCCTACTTTCAGGCATAAAGCTGTTGAAAGCTACAAGGCTAACCGTCACGGAATGCCGGAGGAGCTTGCCGAACAGATGCCGGTCATAAAAGAGCTCCTTACTGCTCTTGGAGTTAAAGTTCTCGAATGCGAGGGCTATGAAGCAGACGACATTCTCGGCACTCTTTCAAAGATTTGCGGGAACTCCGACGGGGAGTGCTATATCCTCACCGGAGACAGGGATTCCCTCCAGCTTATAAATGACAACGTTACCGTAATGCTCCACACATCAAAGGGAACAATAAAATACGACGAGGCAAAATTTAATGAGGACTACGGATTTCCTCCCATTCAGCTTATCGACCTGAAAGCTCTTATGGGGGACAGCTCCGACAACATCAGCGGCGTAAAGGGTATCGGAGAAAAAACAGCCTCCCAGCTTATAAAGGACTATCACACCATCGAGCAGCTTTACTCCGCTCTGGAAAATGGCGAGGTGGACGCCACCAAGTCGGTCATCACAAAGCTTGAAGCGGGAAAATCCGACGCGGAGCAAAGCAAGTGGCTTGCTACTATTGTAAAGGACGCTCCCATTGACGGCAGCATTGATTCCTATAAATTCGGAGATAAGGACGAGGCAAAGATCTCCGAGCTTCTTTCCGGACTTGAAATGTTCAAGCTTCTGGAACGTCTCAAAATAGACCCATCCGCAGTGCCTGTGAAGTCCGCAGCGACTTCCTCAGAGAAAAGGGAGTATGAGATCGCCGGAGAATTTTCAGGGGATATTGCTTCCCTTGCCAAGGCGGCATTTCTTATAAAGGACGACATCATGCAGCTTCTTGCCGAAAATAAAATTTACACGGTCACGGAAAAAACTGCTCAGCTTGATTTCCTTTCCTCCGACTGCGAAAAGACCACCTTCGGAGCAAAGCCTGTATATCATTTCTGCATAGAAAACAACAGGGAGCTAAAAAACATCACTGCCGATGCGGACATTATCGGATACGTCCTCAACACAAATTCATCTGAGTATACTATAGAGAGAATGTGCGCGGAGTACGGTGCTCCCACATATCCGGAGCTTGGAGAGCTTGCGGACATTGCCGCTCTCCCCGGTCTTGCGGAGATAATGCTTGCAGAGACTGAAAGTCAGGGCATGACATGGCTTCTTAAAGAGATCGAGCTTCCCCTTACGGAAGTCCTTGCTTCTATGGAGCACTACGGCGTAAAGGTGGACAAGGAGGGCATAAAGACTTTCGGAGAAAAGCTTACAGGGGACATCTCCGCTATTGAACAGCAGATATATTTCATGGCGGGACATGAGTTTAATATAGGGTCTCCAAAACAGCTTGGAGTTGTCCTTTTTGAAGAAATGGGACTTCCCGCGGGAAAGAAAACCAAGACAGGATATTCCACAAATGCGGAGGTCCTTGAAAATCTCCGGGACAAGCATGAGATAGTTGACCTGATCCTGCAGTATCGCCAGCTTACGAAGCTTAACTCCACATATGTGGAGGGACTTCTCAAAGTAGTTTCTGAGGACGGCAGGGTACGCTCCCTTTTCAAGCAGACGGAAACAAGGACTGGCAGAATTTCCTCCGCAGAGCCTAATATGCAGAATATCCCCGTCCGCACCGAGCTTGGACGCAATATGCGGAAGTTCTTCACCGCTGACGACGGATACGTGCTTCTTGACGCGGATTACAGCCAGATCGAGCTGAGAATACTTTCCCATATGAGCGGGGACAAAAATATGCAGGAGGGCTTCAACAAGGGTATGGACATCCACACCGCCACCGCCGCACAGGTCTTTGATATGCCCGCGGATATGGTCACATCTGAGATGAGACGGGCAGCAAAGGCGGTCAACTTCGGCATTGTTTACGGCATAGGAGCATTTTCACTTTCAAAGGATATAGATGTTTCCGTTGCGGAAGCAGACAGGTATATAAAAAATTATCTTGCGCGGTATCCGGCAGTCCGTGATTTTATGGATAAGACCGTAGAGGACGCAAAAGCCACCGGCTATGCTGTGACGATGTTCGGACGCCGCAGACCCATTCCGGAGCTTAAAAATTCAAACAAGAACATTCAGGCTTTCGGGAAACGTGCGGCAATGAACGCTCCTATTCAGGGTACGGCTGCGGATATAATCAAGATCGCCATGATAAAGGTCTACAGACGGCTCAAAGAGGAGAAGCTTGACGCAAGACTTATTTTACAGGTCCATGACGAGCTTATCATAGAGGTAAGCGAAAAGGACGCGGAGCGTGCCGCTGCGGTTCTTGGCGAGGAAATGAGAAACGCCGTCAAGCTGGACATTCCCCTCACCGCAGATGTCTCCAAAGGAAAAACATGGTATGATTCTAAACAGTAAGGACTGATTTTATGAGCGAACGAGTTTTCAAAATACCGGAATTTGAGTATTTCGATATGGGAGGAAAGTACAGCGGCTGCAAACGGGGCACAAAGCAGGACGACTTCAATTTCCGCTTTACACCCGGCGAAAAGCTTTCCGCACAGATATGGTACGGTATAAACTGCTTCGACAAGTCCGAGCTTGTCACCGAAGCAGAGTTTGAAATATCCCGGGACGGCTACCACGCTGCCTGCGACTGGGTGGAGGAGCAGTTCAAAGTCTGGAACAAAGACCACGACCTCCTTTCCCCCGGAATGGGATATTGGAGTATCTCCGATAACAAATAAATATACTATAGGCAAATTATCATATATTAATTACATTTTGTAAATCAGAAAGGAAGTATGCACAATGTCAAAAACAACAAATTGGGGAATCATGGCAACAGGAAAGATCGCCCATACCTTTGCAAAAGCGGTGGGTTTCGTGGAGGATGCAAAGCTCTACGCCTGTGCTTCAAGAACGCAGGAAAAGGCTCAGGAGTTCGGCTCTCTGTACGGAGCGGAAAAATCTTACGGAAGCTACGAACAGCTTGCCGCTGACCCGAACGTTGACATTATCTACATCGCTTCCCCTATGAGCTGTCACTACGAAAACGTGAAGCTCTGCTTTGAGCATGGGAAAAACGTCCTCTGTGAGAAAAGCATTACCCTGAACATCTCCCAGCTTGACGAGCTTATCTCCATTGCAAAGGAGAAAAACCTCTTTTTCATGGAAGCCATGTGGATGAAGTGCCTCCCTGCTTTTCTCAAAGCAAAGGAGTGGTTTGCCGCAGGAAAGATCGGAGAAATAAAAGCTATCCGTGCGGATTTCTCCAATCCCGTGGAGTTTGACCCTAACGACAGACTTTTCCGTCCCGACCTTGGCGGAGGAGCTCTCCTTGACCTTGGAGTGTATCCAATAAGTCTCATTACCGCTTTCCTTGGATTTGAACCGGTGGAGATAAATTCCTCCGCAAATATTGGAGGTCTTGGCGTAGATATGGACGAAGCGGTCATTATGAAATACAAAAACGCCTATGCAAGCTTTGTTGCCGGATTCGACATTGAAAACGAAAACCGTGCTGTCATTGTGGGAGACAAGGGCAGGATCGCTTTCGACCCGTGGTTCTTCTGCGCAAGCACTGTCAGACTTTACGACAAGGACGGCAAGCTCGTGGAAGAGAGCATCACTCCCCACCTTTGCAACGGCTACGAGTACGAGATAATGGAGTGTCAGAAGTGCATGGAATCGGGCTTAAAGGAAAGCCGTCTGAATCCGCTGTCCGAGACTAAGGCTATCATGAAGATCATGGATGGTCTGAGAAAATCATGGGGATTTTCCTATGCAGAAGAAGG
This sequence comes from Oscillospiraceae bacterium, assembly GCA_022511485.1. GTDB lineage: Bacteria > Bacillota > Clostridia > Oscillospirales > Ruminococcaceae > RGIG8773. The sequence continues at coordinate 9,621 of JAFLUJ010000312.1, forward strand.
ATGACTTCGTCCATCGCTAAGAAAGTGAGGGTGACATGAAAAAATATATCATATGTATCGTGATACTCAGCGTATGTCTTGTGGGCGCATTAGCATTGATAGTCTATATAGATAATGATAAAAACGATGTAATTGACGAATTGGATAATACACAGAAAGCTCACCAGAGATTTTATCTTACTCAGATTGAGATGTCAAATTATGTGACGGAGCATTATGATGATATAATTTCTTTCAGCAATGAGCTGACAGCAGATTTTAATTATGAGCATGATGATATAGAAATAGATTATGGACAATACAAAGACCTGATGGATAAATATGATCTGTCAGACTTTTATAAGTATAATGATGACGGTTCATGTATTACAGTGTTAAGTAACAATACAGTTAAATTTCAATACTGTGCGATCATATTTATTGATTACGATGATTTTCGTGCTTTCAGCTTTAATGTTGAAAATGGAAAAGTAGTCTTTACACCTTACATGAAGATTTATGATCAGGACATCAACAGGACACTAATGTGAAAGGAGACCGCTCCCGCTCAGGAGCATGACACTTTTATGAAAATAAGCAAAAAAACAGCAGCGGTACTATTTATAATAGTATCCGCGCTGTGCTTTACGGGAATGAACGCCTGCGTGCGGCTGTCCGGAGACCTTCCCTCATTGCAGAAAGCCTTTTTCCGGAACTTCATGGCGGCTATCTTCGCGGCAATAATGCTTGTAAAAGAGCACGCCCCTGTAAAAATACAAAAGGGCTGCGGAGTGGCAATGCTCATGCGTGCAGTCTGTGGAACAGTGGGAGTTCTCTGCAATTTTTACGCCGTGGATCACCTTGCTCTTTCGGACGCTTCCATGCTTAATAAGCTGTCCCCATTTTTCGCCGTGGTGTTTTCCATACTGATACTTAAAGAGAAAGTGACCCTGCCACAAGCGGCAGCAATCGCAGCGGCGTTCATTGGAAGCCTTTTCATAATACGCCCCACATTTTCAAATATGGAGCTTATACCCTCCATTGTTGGCTTTACCGGAGGAATGGGCGCAGGAGCGGCATACACATTTGTCCGGTACATGAAGCAGCGGGGAGAAAACAGCGCTCTTATCGTGTTCTGTTTCTCCATCTTTTCCTGCACCGTCACACTGCCGTTTATGATAATGGGATTCGTCCCAATGAGCGCAAAGCAGCTTGGGATACTCCTTTTAGCGGGGATATTTGCCGCCGGCGGACAGTTTGCCATAACCGGAGCTTACTCCCTTGCCCCGGCACGGGAGGTATCGGTGTACGACTACTCCCAGGTAATTTTCTCAGCAATAACCGGATACTTTTTATTTGAACAGATACCAGTCCCCTTTAGCATTATAGGATATGTGATAATAATTTCCGCAGCTGTATGGACGTTCTTTTATAATAATAAGCAATAACAATAATTTATACCAGCCAGCAGACTGCTTGACAATTTACGACAGTCATGCTATAATAATACTAATTCTAAATCAAACAATAGACAAAGTCTATCTTTTGGTTGAGAATATAGTATAGTGACGTTGATTCCGGATCAATATATTTTCAGTAACTTGTAAAACAAAATAACGACAGCAGGTGTCCTTTATTCCGTTTTTTTCGGAAGGAAAGGGTGAAAAGGGAAACAGGTGCAAGTCCTGTACGAACTCGTCACCGTAACTATGGAGTGAGGAAAGAATTATGTCACTGATAATATCGGGAAGACCTTTCCAAGCGTTGATATTTAAGTCGGGAGACCTGCCTGCAGTCGGTACAGAAATTACGCTGTTATTTTTACAGCGTAATTTCAATGTCGCGAGTAATCGGCAGTACATTTAAACGGATGTGAAAATGTTCTTTTTCATGTGCGTCTTTTTGTCATGCGCTTTTACTTAGGTAGGGGTGCAATTTTTATTGCTGCAGCCTCAATACAAAAAGAAAGGAAAGTTAAAAATGAATCTCAGAAAAATCACTGCACTTATATCCGCTGCCGCTCTGGCTCTGTCACTGACAGCCTGCCGGGACGACTACACCAAGGACGGCGGACAGATCACCACAGCCATCATCACAACAGAAGAAACCGTCGTCGAGACCGGCGAGGTCGCAGACTTCGGCGCAAGACTTATTGCAGACCGTGAGGGCGGAACTATTCAAATACCGGATTCTATTGATACCATTGTTTCTACAGCTCCTTCCATAACAGAAATTCTCGTAGGTCTTGGCATAGGAGACAAGATAATTGCTGCCGATCTTTATTCCTCCGATGTTTCCGGAGTTGACCCGTCCATCTGTACTATCGACTTTTTCAACCTTAATATTGAAGAGCTTGCGGCGCTTTCTCCCGACGTCATTATAATAAACGGCATTTCAGTGGGAGCGGGACAAGACCCTTACTCCGCTCTTAAAGACGCAGGGATAAACGTTATCTACATTCCCACATCCGAATCCATTGACGCAATAAAGAAGGATATTGAATTTCTCGCCGGATATACAGGAACTGAGGAAAAGGGGGAAGCTCTTATCAAGGATATTGATTCCGCCGTTGCAGATATTTCAGCAAAGGCAGCGGAAGTCCCATTGAAAAGATCCGTATATTTTGAGGTAAGCGAAGCTCCCTATCTTTACTCCTGCGGAAGCGGGACATTCATAAACGAGGTCATAGAGCTTGTAGGAGCTGAAAATATTTACGCCGGAGAAACAGGCTGGATTTCAAACTCCGAGGAAAGCGTTATCGCCGCAAACCCTGACGTTATCATTACCAATGTGTCCTATGACGGCTACGATTTCAACGAAATAAAAAGCCGTGCCGGCTGGGAAAACATCGCTGCTGTAAAAAACGGAGACGTATACAGCGTTGATCCAAACACCACCGGACGTCCCTCACAACATATAGTTGACGGAATGTATGAGATCGCCAGAGCGATCTACCCGAATGTTTATTACGTAAAAGATTGAAAATGAAAATAACAAAAGGAATAATTATTGCGATCGCATCCATTGCCGCGTCATTGGCAGTCATAATATTGGGAATAGCAGCGGGAAGCGTTTTTGTCCCCCTGATACACATTATCCGCATTATCGGGAATATGCTTTTCGGGACTGACCCTGAGGGAATTCCTGAAACCTACGTCAGCATAATCCGGGAGATACGTTTCCCCAGAGTTTTGCTGGGCTTCCTTACAGGAGCGGCACTTTCAGTCTGCGGGACTACAGTCCAGTCGGTATTGAAAAATCCGCTTGCGTCCCCCTTTACTCTGGGAGTGTCAAGCGGAGCTTCCCTTGGTGCAGGCATAGTCATAGCCGGCGAGCTGACATTTCTGGGAAGCTTTACCCTCCCTGCCGCAGGACTTATTTTCGGTATCGGAACAATGTTTCTTATGGTGGCGTTTGCATCAAAAATAGACAGAACTCTGCAAGGCAGCACAATTGTACTGACCGGCATGGTTCTGTCACTGTTCATAAACGGGATAGTTTCGGTGATGGCGAATGCAAAAAACGAAAAGTACAAGCAGATCATGAAATGGCAGACCGGAAGCTTTTCCGGAAGAAAGTGGGACTACACTGCTATCCTTGCCATTGTGTTCGTTGTATGCTTTATTTTTATGCTGACAAAAGCCCGGGATATGGATCTGCTGACCTTTGGGGACGAGCAGGCAAAAGGCGTGGGACTTAACGTAAAGGCAGCGAAAATATCCCTGCTTATTGCAGCGGCAGTTCTTTCGGGAACAGCGGTGTCCTTTGCAGGAGTGATAGGATTTGTTGATCTGGTCGCTCCCCATATAGCAAGGCGGATATTCGGAGCAAAGCACAAGCTTCTTCTGCCAATGTCAGCAGTTATCGGAGGGATATTCATGGTGCTGTGCGATCTTGCAGCGCGGACTGTCATAACTCCCAACGAGCTTCCGGTAGGCGCGGTTACATCCCTTATCGGAGCGCCGTTCTTCACATGGGTATTTTTCAAGCGCAGGAAAGATAAATCATAATTTGCGGGGAAGTTTTTCAATTTTGCGCTGTGCGCAAAATTGTCTAGCTGGTCGAGCTGAGCC
>JAFLUJ010000313.1 GCA_022511485.1 Oscillospiraceae bacterium
CCCTTGATATGGGGGCATGACAAACGCTAATGCGTTTGTCTCCGAGTTTTCACTGAGTGAAAACATCGGTGTATTTTTTTGGGGATATTAACGGTCAAGGCTCAGCCTTGTCGAACATCTGTCTGGACATTTCTCCCAGGATTTCACAGCCCTTGATGAGCTGCTCGTCTGTAGGTGTGGAGAAATTAAGACGGAAACAATTTATCGGGTCGTCATCATGGACAGTAAACGCGTTTCCGGGAACTACCGCAACCTTAGCCTCCACAGCCTTTTTGCAGAAGCCCATCATATCACAGCCGTCGGGAAGAGTAGCCCAGATGAACAAACCTCCCTGAGGACGTGTGACCTGTATCTTTTTGGAGAAATTCTTGTCGATCTGTTCCAACATAAGACCGCACTTCTTGCGGTAAATCTCCCTGATCTTAACAAGGTGAGCTTCAAAATCATAATGATTCAGGAACTCGTCTGCCAGCATCTGAGCAAGGATATTTGTATGAACATCCGCCACCTGCTTGCAGACAACGATCTTCTGGATGATAGCTTTGGGAGCAGAAACAAATCCCACACGGATACCCGGCGCAAGAACCTTCGAGAAGCTTCCGCAGTAAATTACCCTGCCGTCAGTGTCAAGGGACTTGATTGAGGGGATGTGCTCTCCCTCAAAACGGATCTCCCCATAAGGATTATCCTCAAGGATCACCACATTATACTTCTGAGCAAGTGCATAGACCGTCTTTCTTCTCTCATAGGACATACACTTGCCTGTAGGATTCTGGAAATTAGGTATCAGATAAATAAGCTTGGTGTTCGGATTTGCTTTGAGAGTTGCCTCAAGCTTTTCAGGGTCAATACCTTCGTCGTCCATTTCCACGCCTACAAGATTTACATTGTAGGACTTGAAAGAATTTATGCTTCCGATAAAGGACGGAAACTCGCAGATAAGAGTGTCCCCCTCGTTAAGGAAAACCTTGCAGGACAGCTCATTTCCCTGCTGACCTCCGGAGGTGATTATTACATCGTCGATATCAGCGTTATAGCTGTTCTGGGAAGCAAGACGCTTTTTCAGGGTCTCCCTGAGAGGAGTGTGTCCCTCTGTGATGCTGTACTGCAAAGCCGCCACCGGATTTTCAGTAAGTATCTTCTGAGTGATCTCTTCAACAGCCTTTACGGGAAACGCCTCAGGAGCAGGATTTCCTGCCGCAAAGGAAATAACGTCCGGAAAAGCCGTAAATTTAAGTATCTCACGGATAGCAGAAGCCTGCAAGCCCGTTACCTTATTTGAAAAAGAATAATCCATAATATAACCTCCATGACCGAAGCAAGCAGTATTCCTGCCTCTTGCTTCTATATTTCTTCTGAAAAGAGTTAGGTGTTTGAAAATGAAAGGATTTTCACGATCAAGCAACTCAAACAGAACAACCAACATTTATTATAGCACATAATTGAGAGGTATGCAACATAAAATTTAGAAAAAAATGAAAGGACGACCTTATTTGAAAAAGCAGACCTTCCTTTTCAGCTCAACAATACTTATCCTTTCCGCACTGGCTGCCAAGCTCACCGGAGCGATCTTCCGTATCCCTCTGGCAAATATGCTGGGCGGCACAGGTATGGGATATTTTTCCTCTGCCTACAGCATTTTTATGACCGTGTATGCCGTTTCGGTGACGGGACTTCCCGCCGCCGTTGCAAAGCTTACCGCAGAAAAATCCGCCCTGCAAAGATATTCCGACCTGCGGCGTGTGAAGTCCTCTGCGCTTTTATTTTTCTCGGCAGCAGGACTGGCTTTCACAGCAGTAACGATGCTTCTTGCATATCCCTTCTGCCGCTTTTCCGGGGGAGGGATGGCTGCAATGCCCGCCGTCCTGGCAATCGCTCCCTCTGTATTTTTCAGCTGCGTGACCTCAGTATACCGGGGATATTATGAGGGTCTCCGCAATATGTTCCCCACAGCCGTTTCACAGATCATAGAAGGACTTGTGAAGCTATGCTCCGGACTGGCGCTCTGCCTGCTTGTGTTAAAGAATCCCCATAAATTCGAGAGCTTCTTTGTATACTTCCGGGACACCGAAGATCCCCTGCTCCCCATCGCCGCAGCAGCAGCGGTCATGGGAGTAACGCTTTCATCGGCAGCGGGAACGCTGTTTCTGATACTTCGGGACAAAATATCCGGAGACGGCATATCCCGTGAAGAGCTTTCTTCCACCGAAAAGGACATAGACAGCCGCCGGAACATTATTTCCGCACTGCTGAAAACCGCCGTCCCCATCGCCGTCGGAGCGCTCGTTACGAACCTAACCTCCCTTATAGACCTTGTAACTATAATGAGATCTCTCAGCTCAGCGGCGGAAAAATACCCGGGCTTTTTTGCGGAAATTTCCGGAAACATCCCCACCGCCGAGATACCCAATTTCCTTTTCGGAAGCTTCACAGGACTTGCCGTGACTATTTTCAATCTGGTACCCTCATGTACCAATATGTTCGGCAAGGGGATACTCCCTGCCGTCTCGGAAGCCTTTGCCGCAAGAGATCATAAGCAGGTCAGACTGTCAACGGAAAAAGCCATGTTTGCCACAGCATTGGTGTCGTTTCCTTCGGCAGTGGGGATCTGTGTGCTTTCCGGAGAAATTTTAGGAACATTATTTCCAACAAAACCTCTCGAAACTGAAATATGTACCTTCTCTTTGTCAATACTTGGTATAGCAGTTGCATTTTTGTGTATGTCATCGACCGTCTTTGCCATACTGCAAGCAGCAGGACGTCCCGATCTGCCGGTAAAGCTGATGCTTGCCGGAGTTGCAGTAAAGCTGGCAGGAAATCTGCTTCTCGTAAGGATACCCCAGCTTAATATAGCCGGAGCAGCAATTTCTACCCTGGTATGCTATACGGTGATCTGTCTGCCGGCAATTGATGCCGCAGTAAAATTGACAAATGCTGACATATCATATCTGAAAGGGATATTCTGCAAGATATGTTACTGTTCTGTAATGTGCGGCGGAAGCGCCCTTCTTGCCCGGAATATGCTTGCCGAAGTCCTGAATCCCCTGCCTTTGTTAATAATTTCTATTTTTTGTGGGGTAATAATTTACATATTGACCGCCTTATTATTGGGCATTATTACAAAAAATACACTAAATTTGTTGATTTCTTAAAAATTTTTAAAAACCCCTTGAAATTATTTAGAATATGGGTTAATATATTAAATGTACCGTTTTTTTGGACTGGTTTCTGCATATTACTTGTAATGGAGGTTTTTTATGGATTTTACCATTAAAAACAGATACGATATGAATGATATGCTGGAGATCATGCGTATACTCCGTTCAGAAAACGGCTGTCCCTGGGATAAGGAGCAGACCCATAAATCTATCCGCAAGGACTTTATCGAGGAGGTCTATGAGGCTGTCGAAGCCATAGACACCGAGGACAGCGACCTGCTTCGGGAGGAACTTGGGGATGTCCTTCTGCAGGTGGTTTTCCACGCCCGCATCGAGGAGGAGCAGGATCGGTTCAGTTTCGGAGACGTTGTAAACGAGGTCTGCCAGAAGCTGGTCATCCGTCACCCTCATGTTTTCGGAGACGTTACAGCCGAGACAAGTGAGGAAGTCCTGAAAAACTGGAACGACATCAAACAGAAAACCAAAGGACAGGAAACCTATACAGAGACGCTTGAAAGCGTTTCCGGTGCGCTTCCCGCATTAATGAGAGCACAGAAGGTAGGTCAAAGAGCGAAGCGTGCAGGAATGGATTTCCAGAACGCAGCGCAAACGCTGGAATGTCTTGAAAGCGAGATCGCCGAGCTGAAAGCAGCAATGGCAGAGGCAGCAAGGGAGACAGACGGCAGCGGCGTAAATTTATCGGAAGCTGTTCAGGACGAGTTGGGAGATGTGCTGTTCTCCTGCGTAAATCTGTCGCGGCAGCTTGGATTTGACGCAGAGGAGACATTGACTGCGTCCACAGAAAAATTTATAGATCGGTTCAGAAAGACCGAGGAATTATTAAGGTGCGAAGGGATAGACATGAGGTCCCTGAACATAGAAGAGCTTGACGTCTGGTGGCGTAAAGCGAAATCCAAATAAGCAATGGGTAAAGAACTTCAAGTTCTAACCATTAAAATTTTATGGAGGTAGAAAACATGACAAAAGCAGAGTTAGTTAATTCAATCGCAGAGAAAGGCGGACTTTCCAAGAAGGACGCTGAGAAGGCTCTTAACGCTGTAACAGAGTCCATCACAGAGGCTCTTGCAGGCGGCGACAAGGTTCAGATCGTTGGTTTCGGTACATTTGAAGTACGCGACAAGAAGGCAAGGGACAGCATCAACCCCAGAACTAAGGAGAAGATCAAGGTTCCCGCTAAGAAGTCTCCCGCTTTCAAAGCAGGCAAGGCTCTCAAGGACGCTGTTGACAAATAAGCGACTTTTGTCTAATTTAAGAGCAGACAGACCGTCTGCTCTTTTTTCTTTGAAGAAAGGAGAAAACCATATGCGGCTTGATAAATATCTGAAAGTTACAAGGCTAATAAAACGGCGCACCGTTGCGAACGAAGCCTGCGACGCTGAAAAGATCGTCGTAAACGGTAAGGTAGCCCGGGCGTCTTACGACGTAAAGGTGGGGGATATAATTGAAATAAACATGGGAGCAAAGCCCCTTAAAGTGAAAGTCCTGAACGTCACAGAGTACGCCACAAAAGAAAACGCCTCCGACAACTATACCGTTCTGGAGGGCTAATATGGGACCATATGAATATATCGTTGAAAAGATCGACGGAGACTACGCACTTTTAAAGCGTACTGATATTTCGGACGATTCACTTATAACCGTAGCGCGAGCATTGCTTCCGGAGGAGACGGACGAGGGCGTCCGCCTGCTCTGGGAAAATCTCGAATATTCGGTGATCGAATAAATTATCATTTAACGTATTACTTTTGTACACTTACTGGGGAATAACCTTTCTGAAAAAAGGTTATTCCCCAGACCCCTTTACAAAAAGGTCTCCCCCGATAGGAACACAGGGGCAATATGATAAATGATAATTTATTTTACAACTTCCAAGGGCGTTTTTTCTCTATCCACCCTTGCTCTTTCCAGTGATTGACATCTCTGATGTTCCATCCTTTTTTCTGCATCATACGCATGATATAGAACATTCCCTTTGTTTTGAAACCGGGGGCAACTCGTCCATTTTGCAGAACGATCTGCTTTGCAATAGCCGTTATCTTCTTATCTATGGCATCTTTCTTTTTTTTGCTTACCCCATTCCAATCTGTTGCCGCAACGCCAAGTCCATATTGATATATTCGGGCGACGCCCCAAAAAAACAAGCTATGTGACATATCTTTTAATGTAGACTTAACACCGGCTCCTGCTGCTGTTGCGATGCACACACCCTGCTTTCTAAACATAGAGCCTTCCGGGCTATGTACCATCCACCGATATCCATAATGGTCAAGAAACGCTTTCATTGCGCCTGTTGCGTGATATACATACACAGGGCTTGCAAGGATGATAACATCAGCAGCATCTATCGCTTGTGTAATCGGAAATAAGGATTCATAATGCGGACATTTCTTTTCTGAATCCACAAAGCAGTTAGTACATCCCAGACAGAACTCCCCGAAATCTCTTGGCAGGAAAAACTCCGTAATTTCTCCGCTAATTTTTTCAGCCAATTCATGCGCAATATGATAGGTAGAGCCTTTATGGCTCTGTCCATATATAATAACCGTTTTCACGCAAATTTCCCCATTCAAATTCTGACTTGTCGGGTAAATACCAAACAAAAAACCTCTCCAAAGCAGAGATGATCTCCGTTTTGGAGAGGATATTTTTATTTTTTAGAAAAGCTCGGAATCTTCCTCAGATCCCTCATCAGAAGGTGTCTCTTCAAAGCCAAGAAGCTCCTCATCGGAGATCTCCTCTGTAGTTTCCTCTACAGGAGGTTCAGGCTTTTCAAGCTTAGCACCGCACTTTCCGCAGAAGCTATCCTCAAAAGGACAGTCAGCGCCGCAGCTTCCACACTTCACCAGACCCTTTATCGCCAGAAGCTGGCTCTTCATTTCCTTGATAGTCTCCAGAGAAGCAGTTATGGAGTTAACAGTCTCAGCAACGCTTTCATCAGGATTGTCCTTGTAAGTATCATAGTAATATTTTCCGAGAATTGTGTAATTGTCGCTTATAGAATGTTCTGATGAAATGATCTTCGCATTAAGCTTAGCAGCGTTGCCTACCTGCTTGGTCTTCTCCCCTACAGTTTTTCCTGTCTCTGTAAGAGTTTCTTTTACATTTTTAAAAAAATCGCTCATAATGATTCCTCCGTTCAAAATATTGGTTGAATGCTCCTGATGATGATATTATATCACATATAATATTAAATGTCAATACCCTTTTATAATTTTTATGATATTTTTTTCCTCGGGACACTCAGTTTTGTCTCCGAACCGGAAAACACCTGCAAAATCAGCAGCTATACCCTCCAGATCACATTCGGAGGATGTGTACAGCACCGCCAGACGATCTCCCTTGCAGACCTCGTCACCCACAGTCCTGTCAAAGACGATCCCCGCCGACGAATCAACATCGTCCTCTTTTTTGGAGCGTCCCGCTCCCAGACTAAGAGAGATCAGACCCGTTTTCTCGCAGGATATACCTGTTATGAAACCGTCCCTGTCAGCAAAAATTTCTTTTTTCTTCTTTGGAGAAGCAAAAAGCCCATAGTCATCAATGACCCCAGGATCTCCCCCCTGAAGCTCTATCATCTTTGAAAGTCTCTCCAAAGCCTTTCCGGAAGCAACCGCCTTTTCTGCCATAACACGGCACTCCTCAGCAGTGCCAAGACCTGCAATGGAGATCATCTCAGACGCCAGCGCAAGGGATACCTCCCACAGATCCTTGGGAGCATTTCCTTTCAGAGCTTCAATAGCCTCTATGACCTCCAAGGAGTTGCCTACAGAATGTCCCAAAGGCTTGCTCATATCAGTAAGCAGAGCTGAGCACTTCCTGCCTGCAAGCCGACCTGCACGAACCATAAGCTCAGCAAGCTTTTCAGCGTCTTCGGCAGTTTTCATAAAAGCACCGTCCCCGACCTTTACGTCCAGAACGATGCCATCAGCACCTGTTGCGATCTTTTTGCTCATTATTGACGAGCATATGAGAGGTATGCTGTCCACAGTGGCAGTAGCATTTCTCAGTGCATAGATCTTCTTATCCGCAGGCACAAGAGAACCGCTCTGACCCGCAACAGCCAGACCGTTTTTGCGAAGTATATCCGTGAAGCGCTCATAGGAAAGCTCTGTCCTGAATCCCGGTATAGACTCCAGCTTGTCAATAGTGCCTCCCGTGTGACCAAGTCCCCGTCCCGACATTTTCGGAACATATACACCGCATGAAGCAGCAATAGGCGCAGCAATGAGAGTAGTCTTATCCCCTACTCCTCCCGTGCTGTGCTTGTCAACATTAAAGCCGCCTGTGTCCGGCTTCATCATCTCTCCCGAATGTGCCATGGACATAGTAAGGTCAGCCGTTTCCCTGTCGGACATAGACCGCAAACATATAGCCATAAGCAGCGCGGACATCTGATAATCCGGAATATCGCCGGTCACATATCCGTCAACTACCTGCTGTATTTCTTCCTGAGACAGCTCCCCTCCCTGCTTTTTTTTGGCAATTATCTCGTAAGTAGTCATAGAACTTCAATTCCCGTAAAGTAATATTTTAATATCTGAGTATAGCTGTAACCCTGCTTAGCAAGGATATTCGCTCCGTTCTGGCTCATACCAACACCATGACCGTAGCCATATGTAGTGAATACAAAATCTTCCCCGTCAAAGTGAACATCGAAAGCCGCACTTTTCAGATTGTAACCGAAAACGCCTTCCCGCATTTTTCTTCCGCTGATAGTAGCCTGTCCGTCAATATCCACCTCATAAACATAGTTGCCGTCCACATAAGATAAGATCCTCATCCAGTTATAGGGATTTGCCGAAAGTGAGATACCAAGACAGCTTTCCAGCATAGACCTCATTCTGGATTCGCTGACCCTTGTTACCACTCCGTAGTTGGGATCATAGTCAGCATCAAAGGGACAGGATACGCTTTTCAGATAGGGTACGCTTCCTCCCCATACGTGCTCCGCATCGGCAGTGTATCCGGAAGAAGACGCCATATAGACTGTCTGAGCAACACTGCCGTTGTAGTAGCAGCATACGCCCCACACCTCGGAAACAAGGCTTTTAATATGATTTGACGGATTCTTCTTCACCAGTACAGATGGTGTAAGACCGTTGACATTATGATATTTTACATAGGAGTAGGCAGCCACAGCCTGTGCCTTGATAGCCTCATCATTGAAGCTTTCAGAAATTTCGTTGTTAACGATCCAGCAAACCAGATCGTAAGCGTTTACCGTTTGTGTTGACCCATTGAATTTAGCAGTAAATGTCTCACTTGTGGATGTATCATCGACCTGACCTACAGTTACAGTAGTTTCGTCCTGATCGTTTTTATCATCCTCCCAGAAAAGGGTAACAACAATATCTGCATCATCAGAATATCCGTTATCCACTGTTGTCTGTTCAGTTTCAGAATATTCAGTCTCTGTTACGGTTGTGACCTCCGGATCGTCCACATCATCATCCTCGGGAACGTCATCATCTTCATCCTCTTCAGTAACAGGATAGGTCTCCGGCTCATCATCTTCCGGATACTCTTCCTCCGGAGGCTCGGTATTTACAGTCCGTTCGGTTTCAGTCTCCCGATTTTTCTCGGACACTTCCGTCATGCTGATCATTGCCGGGACAGCCTCTATATGTTCTGTGGTATTATCCAGCCAATCATCATCGTACTCCTCAGCGACCTCCGCTGTAGTGACCGAAACGACTTCTGTTTCAGCAGGCTCTATAACCTCAATTTCATCTTCATCAATAAGCGACTGATCTTCCGCTGTTTTTTCATCAGGTATGTAATATCCGGTAGCAAAGGGATCGTCCTCTACGTCCTCCACATCCGCAACAGCGAATGCAAAGGTGTAGAAGATCCCTACCATCAGAAATACCGCAACTACGCCGAGAGTAAGTCTCAGCTTCATCTGATCCCCTTCTTCCTATTTTACAAAGCTTGTGCATAAAGCACGCCTGTCGAATTACCCGGCAGGCTCAATATATGCGCCTCCGTTATATTTGTAATACACCGCAGGCCATTTTGGATTAGGATTGACCTCAAAGCCTGACAGATCAATATTTTCCGTAGTTTCACCGCTTCTCAGCTTCCTTCCGATTATAACATGACGGGAAGGCTCCCACTCGTAAGAGCAAGTGGAAAGAGTGATGAACTTGTCGTTTTCATTAACATCAATACCGGTGTGAAAATGACTTCTGTCATTCAGCTCTTTGATAAATGTCTCAAATGGATATGCGTCAGTGAAATTGATATAATTCTGATATTCAAACACATTTCCGTTGTCATGCTCAGGCTCAGTATTGATAATAAAGGACGCAATTATTACATATGTGCTTTGCTCATATCTGTTATCAAAGTAAATAAAAGGATTTTTCAGCCAGTATTTAGCATTCCATTTGTAATAATCCATTTCTCCGAACATCGTACCGTCTCTTTGATTGTGACCGTAAAGAATGATATTGTCCGACTGGAGATCTGCATAATCATTCACAACATTACGGAAATCAGCAAAAACCGTACCGCAGGAACGCGTCTGACCGTAAATATTCTTTTTGAGATAGTAATCGTTGTCAGCAGCCTGTACAACAGCCTCATTGACACAATTCGGTATGGAAACATATCCCACATAATCCGGATTTATCTCCATCATTTCCTCTGCGAAAGGCATGGTAACAAGCGGAGCTCTTATGATCTCTCCGTTTTCGTCTATTGTTGTAACAATTTCCGCAGAGACCTCCCCGGAAGCTACACTGCCGATCTGATTATATTTAGCTTTAAATTTGGAATGATTCTGCTTGGCTTCAAAAATATGGTAGAAATATACACCCAGAATAATTCCGCAAACGATAAGCGCCAGAATAGAGATAAGAACGATCACCTTACTCAGTATCTGGTTAGGAGTATCACCGCGCATTGGTATAAAGCTTTCGGAAAAGCTTTTTTTCTCTTTTGGCTTGTATCTGGGAGCCGACCGTACTTCATCTGACATTGCCATAACTGATCCATCCTTTCTCCTTATCTTTATTTCTGCACCGTCAGCTATTATGAGCTGACCTCTGATCCACTGCCGTCCTCTGCACTGCCGATCTCAGTTTCACTGTTTCCTGATCCACTGTCCCCGGCTTCACTGTCTCCCGTTTCGCTGCTGCCTTCCGAACCGCTTTCCGTCTCACTGACGTCCGAACTTTCGTTACCGTCCGGAGCAGTCTCCGTACCGGTATCGCTGATTTCCGAAGGGATCACCGTCTCTGAAGTCACCTCTGTCTCCGGAGGGACAGTCGTCACTGTAGTGACTTCAGTTTCTTCGACCGGAGCTTCCGTTTCCTTAGCCGTAGTCTCCGTCCTGACATTCCTCTTGTTAAGGGATTTCTCACTGGTAACCACCTCGGAAAGCTCCTCCTCGGAAGGATCATTTTCATCCTCCTCATCAGATGTAAACCCGGACATGATAGCGTCCCAGTCAACTCCCTGAGCGTATGGATTGAGCCGCGCCGTTGAAAAATCGTAATCAGCCACAGACTCACCGTCACGAAGCTTTCTTGCGAAAACCACAAACCTTGAATCGGTAAACTCGTTTGAACAGGTGGACAGACACAGCAGCTGATCCCCGTACTGAACATCAACAGGGGAAATTATCTGGTTGCGCTTCTGTATCTCGTCCAGATACCAGTTGAAGGTCTCTTCATCATTTATCTGATCTATATAATCATGATAGTGGAAAACAATACCGTTGCTGTCCTGCTTTTCATAAACGTGAGTAACAAAGAATCCGTATACAAGGTATTCGTTTGTCTCAGTTTCAGTGCTGAATCTGACAACAGGATTTTCCTGATAGAAGGGCACGTCCTGCTTGTAATATTTCAGTCTGCCGAACATCGTACCATCCTCCTGATTGTGACCATAAATCACAATATTCGGGGAGGTGTATTCATCCGTAAGGCTGCACCTGTAATCCATAAAGATAGTACCCGCCTTGTTGTATCCGCCGGAGATCTTTGTCTTGAGATAATATTCGTTGTCATCGCCCTGAACTACCGGCTCGTAAATATCACAGCCGGGGATCTCCAGATAGCCCACATAATCCTCATTGATCTCCTTATAATACTCAGCCACGTTCAGATTATGCTCCGCTATCTCCTCCGGGGTCGGAGGGATCGTCACCACGTTTCCGTCACTGTCAATAGTAGTAGCAACAGTAGTCACAATGACGCTCTGATTTGATTCCTGTATGTCTTTTGCTTCATCGGACTGGATAAGAGTGCTTATCAGCATGATCCCCGCACCGATAAAGACGATAACAGCAACAAGGAAAATGATCTTTCTTATGATCTCACCTACACTGTCACCCTTTACAGGAAATATCGCTTTAGCAAATCTGGCAAGCCATATATCATTTATATCATCGGAAATTTCCATAGTCTCACTTGCAATATTTTTCTCAGCCGTCTCACTTTCAGACATTTTCACCGCTGTCTTGTTTACGTCAGACTTATCCCCTGTCTTGCTTCCAGCGGACTTCTCTACCGTCTTACCTCCTGCGGATTTCTCCACCGTCCTGCTCCCTGCGGATTTCTCCGTCCCATCGCTTCCGGCAGGCTTGCCGGTCTTCGCATTGTCAGATCTCTTATTGTCCGCACCGGATCTTTCTTTGTCCTCAGCCGTACTGCTTTTGCCGCTTTCCGGCTTGGTCTTGCTGTCCTTGTCACCCTCACTGCGCTTATCATCATGCTTTACTATATCAGACCTTGTATGTCCGCTTTTCAAACTGTCTGCTTTGTTCAGATTTTTTTCTTTATTTCTGACAACCTTTTCATCCCGGCTGTCTTCTTTATTCCGACCGACCTTTTTATCACGATCGTCCTTTTTGTCATGGCTGTCCTTATTATCCTGACCGTCCCTGCCGTCGTCATCGAACTGACTGAGCACCGCGGCAGCATCTCCGAGATCCACACTCTTGCCGTCATAGGTATCGGAAAGTATTGGAAGCTCCTCCGCACCGATCTCTTCCCAGGTGTGCTCCGGTTCAGGACCTACAAAGGTTTCCTGAACGATCTCAATATCGTCAGTGTCATCATCGTTAATGGAAATTTCCTCGGAAATTTCCATATCGGATGTATTTTTATGACTGTGATATTCAGCCAGAATATCATCTAAGGTAATTTTTTTATCATCCCTTGGCATATATAAAGACCTCGGTTATCTGCTGTAAATATAGCTGTAGTCCGGCTCCAGCATATCAGTATTGATCTCGGCAAGAGAGGTGTCGACCTCAGGGCTTTCACCATCCCGGACGCGCCTGCCGATAACAACAAATCTTGACTGGTCAAACTCATTTGAGCAAGTAGAGAGGGTCATATACTTGTCATTTTCATCAAAATCCACACCGGTGTTGATACCCGTCCTTGCCATTATATTCTCCTTGAACTTATCAAAATTCCGTTCTCCGACGAAATTGACATAGTTATGGTAATCGAATATAACGCCGTCTCTGGTCTGCTCCGGCAGAACCTCAATGACAAACATTGCAATTATCTTATATGTATACTCCCCGTAAAGACTTGTGTAGGTAAAGGTAGGATTCTCCTGATAGAAGCTGAAATTCCTTGTGTTGTCCTTTTTGACCTTGTATTTTTTCAAAGAACCGAACATGGAATTGTCCGCCTGATTATGACCATATACAATAACGTTATCGGTCTGGTTGAAATCATAGTCATTTATTACACAGCGATAATCAACGAAGATATGTCCAGCCTTATTTCTGTTGCCGTTAAAATCCTTGTCGATATAGAAATCATTGTTATCCGTCTGTACAACAACATCATTTACCTCAGTGTTGGGGACCTTTATCCAACCGGCGGTATCCGGATTCTGAGCTTTAAGGTCGTTAAATGCGTCAAGCATAACAAGCGGAGGCGGAGCAGTAGTAACAGTTTCATCTTCCTCCTGAGGAGGCTCTGTTGTAGTAGCCTGAGTTATGACTGTAATGTCATCCGCAAAAGCCTGCTGCCTGTCTTTTTTAGACTGACGGTTCTTAGCTATCCCGATAAAATACACAGCCAGAATCACAAGCGCCACAAGAAGCACCGCCGTTGCAATAAGAGTCACCGTTTTGCGTGTGACAGCCTGTGCCGAATCTCCCTTCTGAGGAATGAACTCACTAATAAAGCTTTTCTTATCTGCCATAAAAAGACCCTTCTTATCTGTAGATTACGTCCCAATCCGGTTCCTGCGCATTGGGATTAAGGTATGCCTGCGAAACGTCCACCGCATCGTCCTCGCCCTCTCTCACCATACGTCCGAAGACCACGAACCGTGACTGGTCGAACTCGTTGGAACAGGTAGAAAGAGTAATGAACTTGTCGCCGTATTTAACGTCCACCGGAGTGATTATCTGTGTCCTTGCCATGATATTGTCCATAAAATGATCGTACTGATCCCTGCTGTTGAAGTCAAGACAGTTGTG